>JAOZRQ010000234.1:7116-9987 GCA_029940115.1 Desulfobacterales bacterium | reverse complement strand
ACCAACTCACCAACTCAAAAACTCACAAACTCTTCAAACTGATTTACATGGGAGAGACAGAAATGGAAACATTGCTGAAAGCCGATGTCGGGGGCAGAACCCTGAGTGTCGAGACCGGAAAGGTTGCCAAGCAGGCCTCCGGATCGGTTGTGGTACAATACGGAGAGACCATGGTGCTTGTCGCAGTGGTGGCCTCCGCTGAACCGAGGAGCGGAGTGGACTTTCTGCCGCTATCGGTCGAATATCAGGAGAAGATATATGCCGCGGGCCGAATACCGGGAAACTATTTCAGGCGAGAGGTGGGACGACCCAGCGAGAAGGAGACCCTGACCGCCCGCCTGATAGACCGCCCGATCCGACCCCTGTTCCCAAAGGAATTCTTTTATGAGACCCAAGTGATAGCAACGGTCCTCTCCATGGATCAGGAGAATGACCCGGACATCCTCGCCATGACCGGCGCGTCCGCCGCGCTTGAAATATCGGACATCCCGTTTGAAGGCCCCATTGCCTGCGTCCGCGTCGGCCGCATCAACGGCGAGCTGACAGTCAATCCCGCGATTGCCGAATGGGAGAGGTGCGACATCAACATCCTTGTCGCGGGATCAAAGACCGGAGTGGTCATGGTGGAGGGGGGCGGAGACATCGTCAGCGAGGCGGACATGCTGGAGGCCATATTCTTCGCGCACGAGGAGATGCAACCGCTGATAGCGTTGCAGGAGAAGTTGAAGGAGGCAGTGGGCGTTTCCAAGCGGGCCTTTGTCCCGCCTGAAACGGATAAGGAGCTGAGAGCCAGAATCGAGGAGGCCGTCTTGGACCCCGTCCGTGAGGCGGCCCGAATCCCTGAAAAAAAGAGGCGAAGTGAGACGTTCAGGCGCATCCGGGCGGAGATGTTCGAAACCCTCGGAGAGCCCTATGCGAATCGCAAAGGGGAGGTCTGGGGCGCGTTTGCCGGCATCAAGAAGCGGGTCTATCGGGACCTGGTACTGAAGGAGGGGTGCCGGATTGACGGCAGGCGGTTTGATGAGATCAGGCCCATCACCTGTGAGGTGGCGAATCTGCCAAGGCCCCACGGCAGCGCGCTCTTCACCCGGGGAGAGACCCAAGTTCTCGGGATCATGACCCTCGGCTCAGGACTGGATGAGCAACGGGTGGAGACATTGAGCGGGGATGAGACGAGACCGTTCATGCTGCATTACAACTTCCCCCCCTTTTCCGTGGGAGAGGTGAAACGCATGGGCGGACCGAGCCGCAGGGACATCGGTCATGGGGGCCTGTCCACACGGGCCATCGAGAAGGTGTTGCCGGACAAGGCGGATTTTGATTACACCATACGCGTGGTGTCGGAGGTCCTCGAATCGAACGGGTCCTCCTCCATGGGCACGGTGTGCGCGGCCAGCCTGGCCCTGATGGACGGCGGCGTTCCCATAAGGAGACCGGTCGCGGGCATTGCCATGGGGCTGATGAAGGATGAGGAGAACATCATCATCCTATCTGACATCATGGGCGACGAGGACCATGCAGGGGACATGGATTTCAAGGTGGCCGGCACGAGCGAGGGGATCACCGCGCTTCAGATGGACATCAAGATTCATGAGCTGTCGCAAGACATCATGAAGAAGGCGCTGGAACAGGCCCGGACCGGCCGGATATTCATTCTGGAAAGGATGTTGGAGGCCCTGCCTGAGCCCCGGAAGGACATCTCCCCCCATGCGCCCCGGATCATCACCATCCGGATCAACCCGGACAAGAACCGTGATGTCATCGGCCCTCGGGGGAAAGTCATCCAAGCCCTTCAGTTGGAGACCCGCACACGGATTGAAATTGGGGATGACGGCCTGATCAAGATATCCGGAGCCTCGGAAGCGGAGAGAGAGGCCGCGCTGAAACGGATCACCGAAATCGCGGCAGAACCGGAAAAGGGAAAGATTTATGACGGGGTGGTTGTGAAGACCACGGATTTCGGCGCGTTTGTCCAGTTCATGCCCGGCACTGAAGGGCTGGTGCATATCTCAGAACTGGCCAAACACCGGGTGAAGCGGGTGACAGACATTGTCAGAGAAGGGGACAATGTCCGGGTCAAGGTGGTTGAAATCAGGAAAGACGGAAAGGTCAGTCTGAGCCATAAGGCGGTTTTGGAAGAAGAGAAAAACAAGTCCAAGTGAGGGTGAAGGAATTGGGGAATTTTTGTTCCTCAATCCCTCAATTCCCAAATTGCTCAATCCTCCAATTTCTCATCGGTCGGGACCTTTTATTTCCCAATCCTTCAATTCTCATCAGTGAAACCGAAGATTGAGGCGTTTTCAATCCTCAATTTTTCATCATGGGAATCCAAGATTGAGGTGCTTTTCAATCCTCAATCCTTCAATTTCTCATCAGTGGAACCGAATCCCCTTTTTCATTAGTGGAATCCAAGATTGAGGCGCTTTCAATCCTCAATCCTTCAATTTCTCATCATGGGAATCCAAGATTGAGGCGCTTTCAATCCTCAATCCTTCAATTTCTCATCAGTGGAACCGAATCCCCTCCCTCTGTCCGAGTCAATATAGATTCTTGATTCTTGATGCTCGATGCTTGAAATTCAAAAATGTCAGTCCGAGTTCAAGTTTCAACCAAGTCTTTCCCAATAACCGACTTTTTTTTTACGCTTGACATCCATCTTCATCATAAGCTATATGACCGATAAAGACAGACAAATTGTCAGATGATCAGTCGCTGCCCACCTTGAAATTATCTGGCGGGAGCGCATCAGGGAAGGACAAAGGCATTGCCGGGTCATCACGCTTACCGATGATCCGTATGACAAGCCGAATCGTCGTGCTCAAGACGTTTGTCAGTCCAGGAGTGCAAAGCTTGCTTTGTAAGGGAGGCCCG
>JAOZRQ010000234.1:0-7016 GCA_029940115.1 Desulfobacterales bacterium | reverse complement strand
GAGTGCAAAGCCTGCTTTGTGAGGGAGTGCAAAGCCTGCTTTGTGAGGGAGTGCAAAGCCTGCTTTGTGAGGGAGTGCACGGACATGCCCGTCGCCCATGGGCGTGAACATGCATGTGAGGTGGAAGGGCTCCCTTAGATACGTTATGATCAGCCAAAAGCTTGATGAGCAAATACAAGAGAGAGACTTATGCCAAACATCAACCGCAGAGAATTTTTGGGACTCAGCGCGAAACTGGCCGCACTGATGGGTCTCGGCTCCCCGGCAGTTCCGAAGATCGCCCATGCGCTGGAATCGCTTGCGTCGGATACGCCCCCGGTGTTGTGGCTCCAAGCCCAGAGTTGCTCAGGCTGTTCGGTCTCCATGCTCAATTCCGAATCCCCGGGGCTGGCAGAACTGCTCACCCGGCACATCTCCTTGGTGTTTCATGCCACATTGTCCGCCGCGACCGGGGAGATGGCCATGGATATCGTGCATCGGATCATGGAGAATTCCCGCGAGTCCGGCGGGTATCTCCTCGCCGTGGAAGGGAGCATTCCCGAAAAAATGCCGAACGTGTGCATGATGGGAGAGGAATCCATGAATGACCTGATATCCCGCGCGGCAAAACCGGCCAAGGCCGTCATTGCCGTGGGAACATGCGCCTCCTTCGGGGGCATTCCGGGCGCGGAAAACAACCCCACGGGCGCGGTCTCGCTTCCGGTCTTTCTGAAGAACCGGGGGATCGCAAAGACGCTCATCACCGTGCCCGGATGTCCCGCACATTCGGAATGGATTGTCGGAACCTTCGCGTATCTGCTGAAGTTCGGCATTCCGCCCCGGGACAAAAATGGCCGGCCCGACATGTTCTTCTCCAGACTCGTTCATGACCAGTGTCCCCGTTTTGCCGATTATGAAAGAGAAAATTTTGCAGCCACGTTTTCAGAGAACGGTTGTCTTTTCAAACTCGGGTGTCTCGGACCGAATACCCATGCAGACTGCACCATCCGTTACTGGAATTCTCGGACAAGTTCCTGCATCACAGCAGGAGGGCCCTGTATCGGCTGCGCTTCCGAAGAATTCGCCAGAAAGGCCTCTTTTCCTTTTTACAGGAAAGGCGAGGAGGTTGGGGGTTAGGCGTACAGTTTGCAACGCATGCCAAGCCAAACTGCAAGTTTGGCACTCCAGGCCAGGCTACTGACCACGAACTAAGGATGTTGAAAAATGAAACTGCATGTCAAATTGGTGCTTTCTTTGCTTGCCGGCCTGATAATCGTGGTGGGGCTGGCGCAGTTGTTGCAATACTCTCAGATTTCCGCGCTGATGACCACCCTGTCCCAGTCGAACCTCCGACTGCTCAGGGAGAGGGAGAGAGACTTCGCAGTGAACATATACCAAGCGGTGGAACGGGCCATATCCGGTTCCCTTGAGCGGGGGGAGATGGAGAAGTTCGCCATGCTGTTGCGGTCCCAGAGGGAAGTCGAAGGGTTGCTGGGCTTCACGTTGTATGACAGAAACGGCGTGGTGTTCCATTCTGTGGGAAGCGCGTTGGTGGAGAGGGAATTGCCCGAGGATATCAGAAATCGTCTGATCAGTCAGCCAGAAATGATCGTCTCCCAAGGACAGAAGGCCATAGAAATCTACAAGCCCCAGATCACCACCAACGACTGCATCCGGTGCCATGCGGACTGGCAGGTCGGAAAGATCGGCGGTATCAATCACCTCAGATTCTCAACCGAGGCGCTGGTCCGATCAGAGGAACTGGCGACGGCCGCGATATCGGACATGCGGCATTCCACCATTGTCAGCTCCTGTTTCTCGGTTACGGGAATCATTCTGGTATTGTTTGCGACCATGTACATGCTGGTGAGGCAGTTTGTCAGTTATCCGCTCAGGAAGACGGTCAACATGCTAAAGGATATCGCGGAAGGCGAAGGAGATCTGACCAGACGGTTGCGGGTCGCGTCTCAGGATGAAGTCGGAGAACTGGCGAAATGGTTCAACGCGTTCACGGACAAGCTACGGCAGATGATCCGGGAGGTGGCCCAGGATGTGAGCAATGTGAACGCCTCATCGGCCCAATTGTTTTCCATATCCGACGACATGGCCGCCAAGGCGGATCAGATGCGTATCCGCTCAAACAACGCGGCCACGGCCACCGATCAGACCTCGGTCAACATCAGGAACATGGCGGTGGCCGCGGAGCAGGTGAGTGTGCAGGTCGCTTCGGTGGTGTTCGCGTCTGAAAAGGTTTCCCGGAGAATGTCAGAGATCGGGGCCGCAACAGGGGATGTGTCCGACAACATGAACATGGCCGCTGCCGCGACCGGGCAGATTTCAGGATCGATCAACACCGTCGCGATCTCCATTGAGGAGATGTACGCGTCCCTGAACGAGGTGGCCAAGAACTCGGGCCGGGGCGCGCATGTCACCAGCGAGGCGTCTGAAAAGGCGAATCAGACCTCGGAGATTGTGAACGCGCTGGGCGACGCGGCGAGAGAGATCGGCGATGTGCTGGATCTGATCATGGGGATCGCCTCCCAGACCAATCTGCTGGCCCTGAACGCCACCATTGAGGCGGCCGATGCGGGGGAGGCCGGCAAGGGGTTTGCGGTGGTGGCCAACGAGGTCAAGGAACTGGCGAGACAGACCGGAATGGCCAGCGAGGTCATCCGTGAGAAGATCAAAAGCATGCAGAAGAACACCGAGGCCGCGATCCATGCCATCGAGGTGATCGTCGGGGTGATCAGCGAGATCAACGCCATCATGGGGACCATCGCGTCCGCAGTGGAGGAGCAGACCGCATCCACCAATGAGATATCCAAAAGCATGAGTGAGACCGCATCCACCGCGAACTCGGTCTCAAGGAATGTCCATGAGGCGGCCCAGCGGGCTTCGGAGACCTCGGAGTATGTTCAGAGAGCGGTTCAGTCGGAGATCGAAGTCTCCCGGACACTCGGAGAGGTTTCCCAAGCCGCGGGGGCCATCGCCCGAGACGCGGCCGAGGCATCCACAGCGACCGACACCGTCCTGGAAAATGTCGCAGAGGTGAACGAAGCCGCCAAAGAGACCTCCCAAGGCGCGGTCCAGACCCGCGCCCAGGCCGAAGAGCTGGCCAGTCTTGCCGGGCAGTTGCAAAAGATTGTCCAGCAGTTCAAGATATCAGAGAATACAGACACAGAAGATCACCCGGTCTCTGGGAGGCCTGTCAACCCAGCCTCCCCTGGAAATGGCCAGACCGGTATTGAGACAGAGGAGCTGATCATCTTGGCCAAACAGTTGCAAAAGATCATCAGAGGCCCAGAATAGCACTTCATCTGTGGAGCAATTTTCCAAATTGCGACATTCAAACCGCTGTCATTCCTGCGAAAGCAGGAATCCACCCTCCCTGACGAGAGATGGATTCCTGCTTTCGCAGGAATGACAGGCTTTAGGCAAAACACAGGATGACCATCAATGAACCTGAACATCTGTAATTTGGGTGTCATCAAGGAAGCCGACATTGACTTGAAGTCTCTGACGCTTTTTGTCGGTGAGAACGGCACAGGAAAGACCTGGGTGGCATACACGCTTGCGGGCCTGCTTGGGCCTTATGGATACAACCATTATGTAAAATCCTATATGAAAGGCAGAACCAAATTTCAATACGAGCCCATAGAACAGGCGATCAAGCGGGTGATCGAAAAAGGGAATGCCAGCATTGACTTGGTTGAGTTTGCCAATGCGTATGCCGAAACTTACATCAATGAGATCGCCAAATCTGTTCCAGACTGGATAAACCGCTTTATGGCGACAAAACGGGTCAATTTCGACGATCTGAAATATCTTGCCCAGCTGCTGATTATTGATGAGCCGGAGATGAACCTGCATCCTGCGGCCCAAGCGGAAATCACGGAATTTCTCTGCATGCTTGTCAACGCTGGACTGTATGTTCTCATAACAACGCACAGTCCGTATATCGTTGATCATCTCAGCAACCTCATCCATGCGAAGGAATGCGGCAAGGGAGAGGATGTGAAAACGCATTTTTACTTGGAGCGGGCGAGCGCTTTTGTCTCCAAAACGGATGTATCTGTCTAGATCATACCGCAAAGAACATTTTAAAGGAGAATGGCGAAATAGACTGGGGAACTTATGATGATGTTTCTCGTGAAATTTCGATTTTACAATTGAGAAACCTGTGGTGACAAACAAAAATCAAAAGAAAACCTTTGAACTCATTTTTCCAGACGCGGCAACATCGGAAAACGTCAAATCAAGTTTTCGATTCAAGAAATACCTGCTGATCATGGAGTTGGAAGAACAGAATGCTTCCGGAGTTTCATAAATTTCAGAAGGACAAACCTGATTTTGTCATCTCTTTCAAGGAACAAGCGCATGAAACTGAACATCACCATCAACAAGAAGATCAATCTTCTCATCATCACCGGACTGTTGCTGCTCGGCGGACTTTCCATCGCCATGTCCACCTATTCCCTGAAAAAGATGGGCCGGGAAGAGACCGAAGATTTCAAGGCATCCATGACTGATGTCAAGAAAAAGACGTTGAGGAACTTGGTGCAGAACGCCTACATTGTCATTGAGAGCAACTATGAGAACGCACATGATCCGGAAAAACTGGCTGACATTTATCAGGATCAGCTCAAAAACATCATTGATCTGGCCCATGGCGCCATTGAAAGCGCGTATCGGATGGATGAGCTGCCGGAGATCCGGAAAAAGGAGATCGCCTTGGCCGCTGTCAGAAACATGAGATACAACGAAGGCGGAGATTACATCTGGATAACCGACATGGCACCGAAGATGATCATGCATCCGGTAACCCCCGAACTGAACGGCAAGGACCTGACCGACCTCAAGGACCCTGCCGGCAAACGGCTCTTTGTTGACATGACAGAGGTTTGCAGGAGAGACGGGGCAGGCACGGTTCATTATTTGTGGCCCAGACCCGGTTCGGAGGAACCGGTGAACAAGCTGTCATATGTGAAGCTTTTCAAACCTTGGGGATGGGTGATTGGCACGGGCATCTATCTCGAAGTGGCCGAAGAGAAGCTCAAACAGCATACCCAAGCGGTCATTCATACGTTGAGATACGGCCAAGGAGGCAAAGACTATTTCTACATCTTCAGCATCGCGACCGGGAAAATGGTGCAACATCCCAAGAGAGACCTTGTCGGAAGAGACATCAGGGATCCGTTTTTCACGGACCCCACCGGCAAGCATATCTTGGTGGAGCAGATGGAGATCGCCCAAGAACAAGGGGAGGGATTCTCCGAATACAAATGGCCCAAACTGGGGGAAAAGGAGCCGGTGTCGAAGATGACCTTCCTCAAGCTGTTCAAGAAATGGAACTGGGTGGTGGCCACCGGGGTTTACATTGACGACATGGAAGAGGCCATTGAGCAAAAGCAGAGAGAAGTTGCAAAGACGGTCTTCTCCCAGATCATTCAGTTCAGCCTGATGATTCTCCTGGTCCTGATGATCTATATCCTTGTCAGTTCCCTGATCATATCAAGGCATGTGGTTCACCCGATCCGGGGGATCATTGACATGCTCAGGGACATCGCGGAGGGACAGGGGGACCTCACGAGGCGGATTCATGTGAACACCGGCGGTGAGACCCGGGAATTGGCCAAGTGGTTCAATCTGTTCATGGAGAAGCTTCAGCATATGATCCAGGATGTGAGCGCCCAAGTCGGAAGTGTGAACGCGTCCTCAGGCAGCTTGTCCCTGATTTCCGACGACATGGCGGCCAAAGCCGATCAGATGCGGATCCGTTCGGACAATGCCGCCCAGGCCACCGATCAGACCGCAATCAACATCAAGAGCATGGCGGTGGCCGCCGAACAGGTCAGTGCCCAAGTCCGTTCCCTCGCGTCGGCATCTGAAAAGTTTTTCCGGAAGATGAAGGATATCGGTGCCGCGACCGAGAATGTGTCAGACAACGTGGGCATCGTGGCCACGGCCACAGAACAGATCTCAGGGTCGGTCAACACCGTCGCGATATCGATTGAGGAGATGTACGCGTCCCTGAACGAGGTGGCCAAGAACTCGGGGCGGGGCGCGCATGTCACCAGCGAGGCATCCGAGGAGGCCACACGGACTTCAGGAATCGTCAACACCTTGGGCGAAGCCGCGAATGAGATCGGCGAGGTGGTGGATCTGATCAATGGGATCGCCTCACAGACGAATCTGCTGGCCCTGAACGCCACCATTGAGGCCGCGGGCGCGGGAGAGGCCGGCAAGGGGTTCGCCGTGGTGGCCAACGAGGTCAAGGAACTGGCGAGGCAGACTGGCAGGGCCACCGAGGTGATTCGTGAAAAAGTGAAGAGCATGCAGAAGAACACCGAGGCCGCGATCACCGCAATCGAGGTGATTGTCAGCGTGATCAATGAGATCAACGCCATCATGGGGACCATCGCGTCCGCGGTGGAGGAGCAGACCGCGTCCACCAATGAGATATCCAAAAGCATCACCGAGACCGCATCCACTGCCAACTCAGTTTCAGAGAATGTCCATGAGGCGGCCGAGCGGGCAGAGGAGACCTCGAGGAATGTTCAGGACGCGGTCCAACTTGGGATGGAAGTGGCGAAGAAAATGGAAGAGGTGGCCCAAGCCGCGGTGATTATCGCCGAAGACGCGGCCGAGGCATCCTCGGCCACCGACACGGCTTCGGAAAACGTCGCAGAGGTGAGCGATGCCGCGGCCCTCACCTTCCAAGACGCGACAGAAACCAGGTCACAGGCCGAGGAACTGGCCCGACTTGCCGGACAGCTCCAAGAGATTGTCAAACAGTTCAAAATATCCGCGGACCCGTTCGTCGGAGAATTTTCCGGGGCTGACGAAGTCTCCGGGAAATTGGAAAGGAGCGAGGGGGAGGAACAGAGTGAGGAACTTGTTCTTCTTGCCAGACAATTGCAGAAGATTATCGGGCAGATAAAGTAGAACGATTTTTTGGCATCCTTCATCCATCGGTTTACACTTTTTTGAGACGAAAAAGTTTGCAGTTCCGCCTTCAGGCGGTGTGGCACCGCCGA
>JAOZRQ010000233.1 GCA_029940115.1 Desulfobacterales bacterium | reverse complement strand
CGTGAGGCGTGACCCGTGAGGCGTGACTCGTGAGGCGTGACTCGTGAGGCGTGACCACGCTTCACGCATCACGTTTCACGCATCACGCTTCACGTTTCACGCATCACTAAGGAATCTTGAATCTATGCCAATATTTGAATTCAAATGCTCAACATGTCAGGAGGTTTTCGAGTTGCTCCTCATGAATGACAAGGACAAAGTGGAACTCATCTGTCCCAAATGCAACTCTGAGGAACTTGAGCGTGTCATGAGTGCCACCCACTATGCCATGGGGGCCGCCGGGGGAGGGATGAAGTCCCAGACAAGGACCTGCCCGAGCGGTTCATGTACCACCTATGAAGTTCCGGGCCCCGCAAGTTGATGAAGGGCGTATTTACAAGTTGGGGAGTCCCGAAACAGTCTGGAAACTCATTTTGGGATGGATACTCAGGAACTGTGACCGAACAACTTCCCCGTTCCCCGCTCCTGCCGGAACCTGTCCCCGACATTTTTTGACAAATCCGGCAGGCGGCTCGGATTTGGCAATCCGAGCCGAGCATACAGAGGATGTTATTTGGTCACAGTTACTCAGTCGTCCCTGCGGGACTGGACAAATTGTGCATGCCGACCCGGCAATGAATTGCCGGGCTATTCTCACAAGTCCCTCCGGGACAAGTCATGTGCCAGGACCCAGAACTCAGGATTTCGCGATGAAACCACTGCACCATCAGGAAAAGAGACAGTTCAAGCAGCTTTTCAAACAGGCGCAGATTGACAATTTCGAAGACAGGTTCAAGGTTCTTGAGGTGTTTCTGCAAACGGAGCGCCATGTCACAGACAGGGAACTGATTCTCCTGCTTCATAAGGACGGGTGTTCGTATGATCCCGCTTTCGTGAGGGACACCCTGAAACTGATGTGCCGATTCGGTTTTGCCGAGGCAAACCGCTTTGACAACGGGGAAGTCCGTTACGAGCACCGGCATCTGGGACAGCACCATGATCACATCGTATGCACCAAATGCGGCAAAATAACAGAATTCAGGAATGATCCGCTTGAGGCGATCCAAGTGCAGATCGCAACCGCGCATGGATTCCATATCCTACAGCACAAGATGGAGATATACGGGATATGTTCCGAGTGCCTCACCGCGCGGGATCGTCTGATTCCGCTGGTCATGGCCCGACCGGGTGAGCGTCTGACCATCAGGGAATTTGTCGGCGGCTCAACCTCCCAGATGCGTCTGATGAGCATGGGCTTGCGAATCGGGGATGAAATAGAAGTGATCACCAACATGCACTCGGGGCAGGTGGTGATCTCCGCAGATTATCAGCGGTATGCCTTGGGGCGGGGGCTGGCGCAGAAGATACTGACAAGGATGAGGGATGAGGGGATGAAGGATGAAGGATGAAATCTGAATGATGAGGGATGAAGTCTGAAGGATGAAGTCTGAAGGATGAAATATGAAGGATGAAGGATGAAGGATGAAGTCTGAAGGATGAAATGTGAAGGATGAAATGTGAAGGATGAAATGAAATGTGAAGGATGAAGGATGAAGGATGAAAGGATGAAGGATGAAGGATGAAATGTGAAGGGTGAAGGATGAAGGGTGAAGGGTGAAGGGTGAAGGTGAAGGGTGAAGGATGAAGGGTGAAGGTGAAGGGTGAAGGATGAAATGATGAGGGATGAGGGATGAAGGATGAAGCTGTCTATGTGGAGACTTTTAGAAAAGGTCTGTTGAAGAAGAAGATTCTCGGGGCTTATGAGATGCTGGAAGCGTGTGAGCTTTGCCCCCGGAAATGTGGCGCGGATCGCTTGTCAGGAGAGACGGGCGTATGCAGGACAGGCAAGGACGCTTGGGTGTCAAGCTACAACCCGCATTTCGGGGAGGAGACCCCGTTGTCGGGGAGCAGCGGTTCTGGGACGATTTTTTTTACCCACTGCAATCTGCTCTGCATCTTTTGCCAGAATTATGACATCAGCCATGGAGGGTGCGGCCAAGCGGTCTCCAATGACCAACTGGCCGAAATCATGCTCTCCCTGCAACGATCCGGCTGTCACAACATCAATTTTGTCTCCCCTTCCCATGTTGTCCCTCAGATGTTGGCTGCCCTTGAGATCGCGACAGACCGCGGGCTTTCCCTGCCCTTGGTGTATAACACCGGGGCTTATGACCGCGTGGAAACCTTGAGACTGCTTGAAGGGGTGATTGACATCTATATGCCGGATTTCAAATTTTGGAACCCGGAGATCGCCAAAACCGCGTGTGACGCCCCAGATTATCCGGAGGTCGCCCGTCAAGCCCTTGTTGAAATGCACCGCCAAGTCGGGGACCTGATCACGGACGCGTCGGGCATCGCCACGCGGGGACTGTTGATCCGGCATCTCGTACTGCCCCACGGGCTCGCGGGAACCCGGGACGTCATGCGCTTCATTGCCCAGCAACTTTCACCGGACAGTTATGTGAACATCATGCCCCAGTACAGACCCTGCGGCAGAGCCGCTGAGATCAGCGCACTGGCTGGCCATCCGTCATCCGAAGAGTTTCAAGTCGCGTTGCAGGAGGCAACAGAGGAGGGGATCACGCGGCTTGACCAGCGACCCCGGTTTGTCTTTATGATGTGAGAAACCAAGCTTTTTCAAAAAGAAACCCGGCTTTTTCCTGTAGTTGGGGAATCGGCCCTTTGGAAAAAGCCGGGTTTCTTTGGCAGAACCAAGGGAAATGGGGAAGTTCCTCCATTGTCAGAATAATGGGAAAAATTTTTGCCATCGGTGACATACACGGGTGCATGGACAAGCTGGAAGCGCTTATCAACAAGATTGATATTGACTTCAGCCGTGACACCCTCATTTTCATGGGCGATTATATTGATCGGGGGCATCATTCCTTTGAAGTGGTGGAACATCTGATTGACCTGAAGAAGCGACATTCCTCGAACATCATATTCTTGAAGGGCAATCATGAGGACATGCTTGAAAGATATCTCACCACTCCTGACAAACACACTTATCTGATGAACGGCGGAGGGGAGACGCTGGAGAGCTATCTGAAACAGAGCGCGTTTGGATGGCCCCCGATTCCGGAGGAACATCTTGCGTTCTTTGGATCCCTGTTGCTCTTTCATGAAACCAAAGATTACATCTTTGTGCATGCCGGACTCAGAGCGGACATCCCGCTTGAGATGCAGACGCCGGATGATCTGCTCTGGATACGCAGCGACTTCATATGGTCTGATTGCAATTTCGGGAAGCGGGTGATATTCGGTCACACGCCGTTTCTTGAGCCGCTGATCATGCCCAACAAAATCGGGATTGACACCGGCGCGGTGTACGGACATATGCTCACCTGTGTCAAACTGCCGGATGTCACATTTTACACCGTGCCCGAAAAGGAAGGATGAAGTCTGAAGGATGAAGTCTGAAGGATGAAATGTGAAGGATGAAATATGAAGGATGAAGGATGAAGGATGAAATATGAAGGATGAAGGATGAAATGTGAGGGATGAAGGATGAAATGTGAGGGATGAAGGATGAAATGTGAAGGATGAAGGATGAAGGATGAAATGTGAAGGATGAAGGAAGGATGAAATGTGAAGGATGAAGGATGAAATGTGAAGGGTGAAGGATGAAGGATGAAGGGTGAAGGATGAGGGATGAAAGGATGAGGGATGAAATATGAAGGATGAGGGATGAAATGAAATTGCGTTTTTGGGTCATTATGGCCATGTTGATGCTCCAGACGGGTGTCGCGTCTGCCCAACGACTGACAACAGATGTTCCTGTGGGCAATGTCCGTTCCGGCCCGGGAACCCATTACAAGGTTCTGTGGAAGGTGGAAAAGTATCATCCGATTCTATCCGTGAAAAAATTGGGCTCATGGTACTATTTCAAAGATTTTGAAGGAGACAAGGGGTGGATATCCGAAAAGATTGTGGCCAGATTTCCATCGGTGATCGTGATCAAAGACAAATGCAATGTCCGATCCGGCCCGGGTGCCAGGTTTGACGTGTTGTTCGCCGTTGACAAGGGGGTTCCCTTCAAAGAGCTGGAGCGCAAAGGGGACTGGGTTCATATCCGACACTCGGATGGGGACAAGGGATGGATCCATCGAAAACTGGTGTGGTAAGCGGCGATGGGCGAGCGGCAATGGGCCGCTTGCCGCTCACCTCTCGCCGCTTATCCTCGGAGGAGACAAATGGCAAAACACCATGAAAACAATCTGACCGTTGGCATCGGCTCTGCCCTTGTGGACATTCTCATCCACGAAGATGACGGTTTTCTGGAGAAGGCAGACGTGCCAAAAGGCGGCATGATCTATGTGGAGAGCGAACGCATTGAGCAGGTGCTGACGTGGACGACAGCCAAGCCTTTCATCGTGCCGGGAGGCTCTGCGTGCAACACCATCATCGGGATTGCAAAACTCGGGGGACCTGCCCGGTTTGTGGGGAAGCTGGGAAAGGATGATCTCGGAATCCTCTTTGAAACCGATCTGAAGGTCAACTCGGTTGAACCGGTGCTTTTCACCTCATCCTCGCCCACTGGAAGGGTGCTTTCCATCATCACGCCGGATGCCCAGCGGTCCATGCTCACATACCTCGGCGCATCTGCGGAGACCCGACCGGAGGAGGTCACAGGGAAATGCTTTGACCAGGCGGCCATGGTCCATGTTGAAGGGTATCAGCTCTTCAACAGGGAACTGACCTTGGCCCTGCTGAAGGCCGCAAGGCAGGCCGGCGCGAGCGTCTCCTTGGACCTCGCCAGCTTCACGGTGGTTGAGGCGTCAAAGGATATCCTTGAGGCTCTGGTGGATGACTATGTTGACATTCTCATTGCCAATGAGGATGAAGCGCGCGCGTTCACCGGGTATTCGGACGAAGATGATGCCATGAAGGCGCTTTCCGAAAAGGCGGACCTGGCGGTTCTCAAGCTGGGAAGGCGGGGAAGCCTCATCTCCTCTGAAGGCCATATCATAAAGGTGGAACCCGATGGGATCGGGGCTGGTGATGTGGTGGATACCACCGGGGCCGGTGACCTGTGGGCGTCCGGATTTCTCTTTGGACTGATCAACGGGTACCCCCTTGAAAAATGCGGGGCTCTCGGTTCCGCATGTGGGTATGAGGTGTGCCGGGTGGTGGGGGCGAACATTCCTGAACAGGGCTGGGAGCGAATTCGTAAGCGGCGATGGGCGAGCGGGGATGGGCGGGCGGCAAGATGACCGCTGGCCCGGTGGGAAAAGGATGCAAACTCAGAAATGAAAGGAAAGGTTGCGAGGCAACATGGCTAAAAAGAAAAAGGTGACACGAAAGCAGCTTCTCAAGGGACCGGATGAGTTCTTGACTTTTTCAAGACGGCTCTTCCGATATGTCATGGAACATGTCAGGGAGATATCCACCGGTCTGGCGGTCATTTTCGGCATCCTTATTATTATTGCAGGGATCCGCTATTTTGCAGAGCGGTCTGAGAACCAAGCGTCCGCTTTGCTGGAACAGGCCCTGACCCAATATGAGACGGTTCTGAAGGATGAGGGGCAGGAAAAGGCATATGCCGATGCTGGAACGGATTTTCAGAAACTTCTAAAGGAGTATGGGGGAAAAGACGCGGGAAAAGTGGGACGGGTGATTTACGCCGGCATCTGCCATGACGCGGGGGATGCGGACAAAGCCATCAAACTGTACAAGACCGCGCTTCAGGATTTTGATGCCAATCCCGCCTACAAGAACCTCATCTTGAGCGGGATCGGTTATGCTTTCGAGAAAAAAGGGGACAAGACCGCGGCGGTGACCCATTTTGAAAAGATTGCCCAAGGATCAGATCCGCTGATGAAGGATGAGGCGTTTTACAATCTGGGCCGCCTTTATGCGGAAATGGGAGAATCTGACAAAAGCGTCCACGCGTTCAAGACCCTTATGTCTGATTACAGCGACTCCCTGTACATTGAGCTGGTCAAGGAAAAATATGAGGGATGAAGTTTGAAGGATGAAGTTTGAAGGGTGAAATTTGAAGGATGAGGGATGAAGTTTGAAGTTTCATCCTTCATCCTTCAAAAAAAACGGCTACCCGAGGCCCTCCCGGTTCGCCGTTTTATTAAGGAAGAAAAAGATGAAAAAATTATTAGGTTACGGTCAATAATATTTACTGCAAGTTCCCTGCCAAACCTCCCCATAATCGCCAACTTTTTTCAAAAAAATATTTAACCATGTAATTTCAACAGGTTATGATCTTCTGAAAACAAAAGGCCACTTTCACCAAGGAGAGGTGCCCGCCCGATGGTTTCCATACGGATACCCAATGGTTTCCATTTGGACACTTCGTGCATATCCTCAAAAATCACCTTCCCCCAAAATACGGCCTCAAATATGGGAGACAAGAGGGATGGCCGCTCCTGCCCACCTCGTGTGCATCACCTCCCCCAAATACGGCCTCAACCTGTTGGAAATATGGGAGACAAGAGGGATGGCCGCTCCTGCCTCGTTTGCAACAGTTTCCATATGGATACCAGCCGGTTCAGTTTTGCAGAATGTTGTGCTTCTTCATTTTTTTCCCAAAGCCGCTTTTCCCAATTCCAAGCAGCCGTGCGGCCTTGGATTGAACATGGTTTGTCAGTTTCAAGGCCCTTTCGATCATCTTCTTTTCCATCACACCAAGGGTCTCATATAATTTTGCATGAGGCGGAATGCCGTCAAGCCAGGAATCATCATACACATTCTCCTTGAAATGCTTTGGCAGATCAGACACCCCTATCATTCCATCCGGGCACAGGATCATGGCGCGTTCAATCACATTCTCCATCTCACGGATGTTCCCGGGCCAGCTGTACTCGTAAAAGATCCGTTCAACCGCCTGCTCAATTCCCTTGACAGGAATGTTCGATTCGCGTTCGTGGGCATATTTTCCGATGAAATGGGCAGTCAGCAGATGGATGTCCTCTGTGCGCTGTCGCAATGGTGGCAGGAGAATGTGCAGCACATTCAGCCGGTAAAAGAGGTCCTCCCGGAACCGACCTTCCCTGACCTCTTGTTCCAGCCGTTTGTTTGTCGCCGAGATGATGCGGATGTCCACCGAGACCGGCCTCACTCCGCCAACCCGCTCAAAGACCTTTTCCTGGAGCACTCGCAACAGCTTCACCTGAAGATTTTGGGAGAGTTCGCCGATCTCATCGAGAAACAGGCTCCCGCGGTCCGCCAGCTCGAACCGGCCTTTTTTCATGGCCGCGGCCCCGGTGAAGGCCCCCTTCTCATGTCCAAACAGTTCGCTTTCGAGAAGGGTTTCCGCAAACGCGGCGCAATTGACCGCCACAAAGGGTTTGTCCCGTCTCGGGCTGTTGAAATGAATCGACTTTGCCACCAGCTCCTTGCCTGTGCCGCTCTCCCCCTCAATCAGCACCGTCGCCCCGGTGGGCGCCACCTTCCGGATGGTTTCAAACACATCCTGCATCGGCTTGCTCTTCCCGATGATGTTCCCAAAACTGTACTGCGATTCCACAGCATTCTGAAGGCGCCGGTTCTCCTTCACCACCTGATACATGGCAATGGCCTTGTTCACATAAATCACCAGACTGTTGTTGTCAAAAGGCTTCAGGATATAGTTGTACGCGCCCTTCTTCATGGCCTCCACCGCCTTCTCCACAGTGCCATAGGCCGTCATCATGATGACCGGCAGTTCCGGATCCTTCGCCTTCACCTTTTCAAGCAGTTCAATGCCATCCATGGAAGGCATTTTCATGTCGGTGAGCACCAGATCCACATCCGACTGCCCCAGAATCCGAATCGCCTTGGATCCGCTGTTTGCAGTCAGGGTCGCAAAGCCCTCCTCCTCCAACACCGCGCTTAGAATGAGCGGGTAATTCTTTTCATCATCCACAATCAGAATGGTCTCCATCACACCCTCTTAATCTTGATCTTGCATCCTTCATTTGCCTGAAAAGTTTGTAGTTCCGCGTATAGGCGGTGCGAGACCGCCTGAAGGCGGGACTACAAACTGGAATCTTTCAGACAGGCAACGTCACCGTGACCTGCGCCCCGAATTCGGGCCTGTTTTCGATCTGGATGCTCCCACCATGGGATTCGATGATATTTTTGACGATGCCCAGAC
Organism: Desulfobacterales bacterium; assembly: GCA_029940115.1. GTDB lineage: Bacteria > Desulfobacterota > Desulfobacteria > Desulfobacterales > 4be13 > JAOZRQ01. The sequence continues at coordinate 1,936 of JAOZRQ010000233.1, read as the reverse complement.
CGAGCCCCGTTCCTGTCTCCTTGGTGGTGAAAAAGGGGTCCCCATCCTTCATTTTGCCTGAAAAGTTTGTAGTTCCGCCTTTAGGCGGTGCGAGACCGCCTGAAGGCGGGACTACAAACTGGAATCTTTCAGACAGGCAACGTCACCGTGACCTGCGCCCCGAATTCGGGCCTGTTTTCGATCTGGATGCTCCCACCATGGGATTCGATGATATTTTTGACGATGCCCAGACCGAGCCCCGTTCCTGTCTCCTTGGTGGTGAAAAAGGGGTCCCCTATTTTCCCCAGAACCGCCTGTTGGATGCCTTCCCCTTCATCTTTGAAGCGGATGCTCACGCTCTCCTCGTCTGAAACGGTTTCGATCTGAATCTTCCCGCCGGCCGGCATCGCCTGCATCGCGTTGATCAGAATGTTCAGAAACGCCTGATAGATCATGTCCGGATCCGCCATGATGTCCGGGAGGCTCTCCAAAAAAAGAAACCCGGCTTTTTCTGGCAGAGGAGGAATCGGCCCGTTCGGGAAAAAGCCGGGTTTCTTTTCCAGCTCAATCTCATAATTCTGATTTTCAGTCTGGGAGAGGAGAGACTGGATGATCTTGTCAAGCAACACCCCCAACTGGCAGACGGTCAGATTCGGATGTCTCGGTTTTGCGAAATCGAGAAAGTCGGTGATGATATGGTTGAGCCGGTTGGCCTCCTCAAGGATGATGTTCGGGATGGCATTGGACGGATCACTCTTTTTCATCTTCTTATCTAGCAGCTCTGCCGAGCTTCTGATGATCCCCAAGGGATTCCGGATCTCATGGGAGACCCCGGCCACCATCTCGCCAATGGAGGAGAGGTGTTCCGCACGGCTTAACCGCTCTTTGAGGCGTATCCTTTCCAGATTCCGCGTCTCGATGATCCGCTCGCCCCAGTTCACGAGAGAACGAAGCACCAGAAAAAGGATGCCCATCACCCCCGTGCAGGTGATGATCACCCGAATCTGGAACCGGAAAATCGCCCTGTACTCCTCTGACAGATCCTGGACAATCTCCACCACCCCGAGAACAGGCCCCGAGGATATCTTGGAAAGCGGCTTCTCTGCCCGCAACGGCGCGCAGGTGATCATTCTGATCTTCTGGGGAAATCCGAGAAAAAAGCCCATTTTTCTGAAAAAGCTCGGCCTCTCAGCGGGTTCCAGTCTGGAGCAGGTGATGCCGGACACCGCATTCCGATAGTCCTCCCCGCCCACATCCTTTTTCCCGATCATCTGCTGATCAAAACTGTAGGAGATGATGTTGGTGTCCACATCATAAATGTTGACCATCTCCACCTTGAAACTGTGGAATGTGCTCCTGACCACCTTGTCCATGCGCTCATACTGCTCCTTTTTTCTGAGCTGTATCTTGCCGAATCGCAGGGCCACCGGTATGACAAACTGCAAAAAAACCTGATGGTTGAGATTCTCCACAAGCAACAGGGCATACGCCTCACTCTTCTCCAAATGCATGGTTCTTGCCCAGTGGGTGTTGAGAAATGAGAGTGCCAGTGTCCCCAGAAAGATGACGATGAGACTGGTAAAGGTGAAATACTTCACCAATTTGAAAGGTTTTGTTTTTTCTTCTGTCATTGCTGTGATCCAGCCAAAAAGAAACTCAATTTTTTCAAAAAACTTAGTTTCTTTGACAGGAAAAGTCAAGGAACCAATAAAAAAAGGATGAGAAAGAGGAATGAACATTCGGCATCCTTAACATTTCACCTGAAAAGTAGTTTGCACTTTCCAGATGGAAAAAGTTTGTAGTTCCGCCTCTCGGCGGCCTGGCACCGCCTAAAGACGGAACTACAAACTTTTTGGTCACAAAAAAACTGTAAACCGATGGATCTGTGTACAGGACAAAAAATTGTGGTGGCAAGAAACCCGGCTTTTTTCCCGAACGGGCAGATTCCCAAACCGCC
>JAOZRQ010000232.1 GCA_029940115.1 Desulfobacterales bacterium | reverse complement strand
GCGTGACACCGCCTGAAGGCGGAACCACAAACTTTTCGCTCATTTGGGAAGTGCAAACCACTTTTCAGGCAAAATGAAGGATGCCCAAAATCCCGCTGAATTTTGGCCACTCAAAGCTGAACATCCTCAGCGTAGGTGAACACCTCGATGCCAAGGCGTACCGCGACTGCCCGGGCATTCTCCCGCACCATGGGGGAGATGATGATGATCCGGTCCACCTCACGGCCGTGCCGCCTCTCGTAGAACCGGACTTTCCGCTCGAATGTGTATATCTGGGACTTGCTCATGGAGGACTTGATCTCGCAGACGATCAGCTCCCCGTCCTTGATGATCAGGTCAAGCTCCACTTGGTCAGGATGCCCGAATACGGTCCCCTCGTCGTCATACTCGTTGACGTTCAGCACTTGGATGTCGAAGTGGCGTTCCAAGATGTCCTTCAAGGCGTCACGGAAGGAGGACTCGGCCGCGATGCCCCAGCGGGATCCCAGCGCGCCGATGGTACTCTCGTGCTTGCTGTGGAGGTCCCTGATCTCAAGCATCATGGCCTCAAACTTCTCCTCCCACCGCTGGCTCCGCTCATCCAGCCTTCTGCTGTTCTCCTCCCACTTCCTGCTGTTCTCTTCCCATTTCTCGTTCTGCTCCTCCCATCTTTTGTTCTGCTCTTCCCATTTCTTGCGGCTTTCCTCCTGTTCCGCCTCCCATTTTCTGTTCCACTCCTCCCATTTCTTGCGGCTTTCCTCCTGTTCCTCCTCCCATTTTCTGTTCCACTCCTCCCTCCCTTCCTTCAATTCCTGAAAGAGACGCTCGAATCTGTCTTCGGTCACGTCCCTGTCCGCAAACCTGTCCCGGAAAATTCTGATGACGCTCTTCCGGATCGCAGGCACTTCCTCCAGAATCATGGGAAGCTCCTGCAACAGGCATTCCCTTACCACGGCCTTCACGCTTTCTGTTTCCATCATGTTAATATCCTTGTTTTTTCGTTCCTTATGAACGTGAACTTTTGTCTCACATTGGTTCAGGTTCGAGTTCAAGTTTAGGTTTAGGTTTATGGTGCAAGACATATGAATTGATACCGTTTTTTTCAATATCAGCCACCAAATGGCAAATGACTTGACTCCTTTGGAGGATTCATATGTTATCATTGCTTTTGAAGTGCTGTCAATGATCTGTGATGATAAGTGGTCAGGTTGGCCCTCATCTCAGATGTCATATGTGTTCAGTTTCATCCCTCAAACTTCATATGTGTTCAACTTCCCTCCTCAAACTGCAAGGATTGGGTTTGACAAGGATGGGTCCAAGGGTTGAGATGCTCAGGTTGGCCCATCAGATTTCATCCTTCATCCTTCAGATTTCATCCTTATTATATGTGTTCAGTTTCATCCCTCAAACTTCAACTTCCCTCCTCAAACTACAAGGATTGGGTTTGGTAAGGATGGGTCCAAGGTGGGGTGATGAAAATCCAATGATTTCGGTCGCTTTTGACCGATTCCGTCCGATCCCATTTTTGTTCCCCCGTTCTGTCCGAGTCCCCTTCGGCCCGATTCCGAGGGTGCTCGGGCGGAACAGAAATGGGCGCGAAAATGGCTGAGAAAGACGGGAATTTTCATCAGCCCAAGTCCAAGGGGTTGAGATGCTCAGGTTGGCCCATCAGATTTCATCCTTATTATATGTGTTCAGTCTCATCCTTCAAATTTCATCAGAATTTTTTTCATACCCTTTCAAAAAATAATCTGCAATTCTTGATCATAAGTTTTTGAACATTCATATTCAATTGAGATTACATCAGAAACATGCGGAAACTTTTGATCACGCACATGCCTGCCCACTTGACAGAATGGATCTGTCAGCATGAATGGCACAACAGAGAATGAGCCGCATTCATCCTTGCAAGCCCCGCTCCAGCCAGATTGGCAAATCTGGCGGTCATGGTGTCATGGCGGTTCGGATTTGGCAATCCGAACCGAGCGTGAGGGCAGGCCTCATCCTTCAAACTGAAAGGATTGAGTTTAATTAAGGATGAGGTTCGGGTCTGATGACGCTCGGGTTTATCCTTCATCCTTCAGATTTCATCCCTCAGATTTCATCCCTCAGATTTCATCCTTCATCCTTCATCCTTCAGATTTCATCCTTCATCCTTCAGATTTCATCCTTCATCCTTCAGATTTCATCCTTCATCCCACTCATGTTTCAGATCACGGGTCATCAGCCGGTGAAGCGCCTCTTTCGGTGAGACGTCATCATAGAGGATATGATAGGTCTCATGGGAAATCGGCATCTCCACGTCGAGTTTCCGGGAGAGGTTGTAAACCGACTGGGCCGTCTTGACCCCCTCCGCGATCATACGCATCTCGGCAAGAATCTCCTTCAATTTTTTCCCTTGGCCGATCTGCTTGCCCACCGTATGGTTCCGGCTCATATCTCCCGTGCAGGTCAGAACCAGGTCCCCGACCCCGGCAAGGCCGGCAAAGGTCCTCGGGTCCGCACCAAGTTTCAAGCCCAGCCGGCGGATCTCCGCAAGTCCCCGGGTGATCAGGGCCGCACGGGTGTTCAGGCCCAGTCCGAGCCCATCAACGATCCCCGCGGCAATGGCGATGACGTTTTTCACGGACCCGCCGAGTTCAACACCGATCACATCGTCATTGGTGTAAACCCTGAAGCAGGGCGTGGCAAAGACCTGCTGGATCTGTTCGGCCACGTCCTGATCTTTCGACGCGACCGTGACCACCGTGGGGAACTGCCTCGCCACCTCTTTTGCAAAACTCGGTCCCGAAAGGGCCGCGAATCGGCTTTCAGGGATATGGGGGATCGTCTCTGCGAACACACCCGACATGGTCAGGTGGGTCTTGTTCTCGATCCCTTTGGACGCGCAGACGATGATCGTCTCTTTGGAGACCGCATGGGCCATTTTCAGCGCGGTCGGCCGCATCAGATGGGAGGGGACCACAATTAGCAGAAGGTCCTTGTCTGACACCACTTTCGCGAGATCATTGGACGGAAACAGATTCTCCGAAAGGATGAATCCCGGGAGAAACACCCGGTTCTCCCTGAAATCCCGGATATGGTCTCTCACCTCCGGCTCAAAGACCCAGAGGTCTATTGGCCAGCCTTTTGACGCGAGCAGATTCGCCAGCGCGGTTCCCCAGCTTCCCGCGCCGATGACGCCGATCCTTGTCGTATCAACTGATTTCATGCCTGCCTGCCACCTTTCAACAGTGAAACGTCAAAGTCGGAAGTCAGCCTGCAATCGGCTCCTCTTCCGGCTCTCTGTCATGTTTATTTGATAAGCTTCTTTATGCGCTGTTCGATCAGCGGACTTTCAAGCACAGCCTTACGGAGTTTTTCCACCAGCAAGATGACCATCTCTGGCTTCGTTTTCAAGATGCCTCGCTCAAGCTTTTCAATAATTTCGTCCATGCTCTTTTCAAAGACTTCGTTGCAATCTCGTCAGTCACAAGTTCTCTGGAAATCTTGGAAGGCATTCCGGCAACTGCCTGAAATCATTGGCACTGAGCATTCCATGCCTGTCTTTCTGGCATCAATGATTTCAGCATGTTACGAGAACTTGCGACTGATGAGTTGCAATCCATGATGGAATTTTTTGTGAAAGCGGAATATTGGCTCGGGTCGATTTCCACCAGCGTCCCCGAAGGCAAATGACATCTTCTGCTTTTCACTTTTGCCATCTGAGATGACGAACAGACCAGCAGGATAAGCGTATCACTGTCCAAATGTTTGCTGATCACGATAAAATAGTGTGGCTCGTCCGTCGTGAAACTCTCTTCGGAAAAGTAATAGACAGAACTCGCTCTCAATGTTGACTTTATGCGAATTTCAGGTGGAATGTCCATCAAAGCTCAACTCCAAAGCGCTTCAAGCGCGGCTCTCTCTTTCAATTGTTCCCGATGCCATGTTTTCTCATTTTCTGTCAATTCATGGCATTTGTCCGCGTCTGTCTCAGGATCGTCAAAAAAGTCATAAAGGTCCATTCGGATTCTGGGACAAGCCTTTAATGCAGACTCATGTTTCTTCCATTCCGGATATTGATGCGTCATTTCTGACAAATCATGTGGGTTGAGATTTCCGAAAGTTCCCCAGGCAAAAGAGAGGGCTTCCATGTCACTCTCTGAAAAAACGTCTCTGTCAACAGCATTCACAGATTTCACATGATGTCCATCCCGGTCTATGAAAGTCAAAGCATATCCCCGCTCCTGATGACCCAGTACGTCACTCATTTCCGCAATGTCCTTGACGCCACACGGCACTGGGCCAAGTCGCATGGCAACATATTCGTCATTCGTGACAGGGCGACCATGTTTTCGGAGATGAAAGCGGTCAGCAAAATATGCCAGCTTCAATGCCTTCAACCTGTTGATATGACCTCCACTTTTCATGGCGAAATAATTTAATGTCTGCGTTGCTTTATAATACGCGAAATTCAAATGGATACACATGGTTCCTTTTCCTTATATGGGCGAGAGGCTATGGGCAAGGGGCCATGGGAAAGGCACCGGGAGACAGACCCATGGCCCATCGGCCATCGCCCCTTCATTCCTCTTCCTTTTCCGCAAGCCTCGCCGTGCCGATCACCCGCTCCCCCGGCTTCAGGTCCATCAGTTTCACCCCCTGGGTGTTGCGGCTGATCACGTTGATCGCCTTGATGGGGGTGCGGATCAGCCGACCGGTGTCGGTGATGAGCATCACATCATCCTCCTCTTCCACAAGAAGGATGGCGATCACCTGACCATTCCGCTCACTGGTCTTGATCGTGATCACCCCTTTTCCCCCGCGCTTTCGGAGCGGGTATTCATCAATGGAGGTTCGCTTTCCGAAGCCGTTCTCCGTTGCAGTGAAGAGGGTCTGGCCATGGGTCATCACCTCCATCCCCACAATATGATCCCCGGTGGAAAGGTTGATGCCACGCACTCCTTGGGCCACTCGTCCGGTGGGTCGGACATCCGATTCGTGGAAGCGGATCGATTTCCCCATTGCGGACCCGATGAAGATGTTCAGGGTCCCGTCGGTGATCCTTGTCGCGATCAGCTCATCGTCCTCCACAAGGTTCAGCGCGATGATCCCATCCGCCCGGGGACGGCTGTAGGCCATGATGTCGGTCCGTTTGACCAGCCCGTTCTTTGTGGCCATGATGATATAGCTGCCCGGCTCAAACGAGGGAACCGCCAGCACGGTGGTCAGCTTCTCGTCCTTTGTGAACTTGAGCAGATTGACAATTGCCTTGCCGCGGCCGGTCCGGCCCACTTGGGGAATGTCATACACCTTGAGCCAATAGACCCTGCCCATGTTCGTGAAGAAAAGAAACGTGTGATGCGTGGACGCGACAAAGAGCAGTTCCACAAAATCCTCGTCCTTTGTGCCCATGGCGGTCTTTCCCTTGCCCCCCCGCCGCTGGCTCTGGTAAAGCGTGATCGGGTTCCGCTTGATGTAACCGCTCTTGGAGATGGTCACCACCATGTCCTCTTCCACGATCATATCCTCGATGGTCAGCTCCTTTGTCTCCGAAACGATCTCGGTCCGGCGGGAATCTCCGAACTCTTCCTGCATCTCGGACAGCTCATCTTTGATAATATCCAGAACCAGGCGGTCGTGCCCGAGAATATCCTTGTATATGGCGATATCCTTGAGAACATTCTGGTATTCTTCGATGATTTTCTCCTGCTCAAGACCGGTGAGGCGTTGCAGGCGCATGTCGAGAATTGCCTGGGCCTGGATCGGCGTGAGAGCGAACGCTTGGATCAGGTGTTCCTTGGCCTCCTTGGCGGTCTTTGAATCGCGAATCAAGGAGACGGCGTCATCCAGATTGTCCAACGCGATTTTCAGGCCTTCGAGGATATGTGCGCGGGCCTCGGCCTTTTTCAGATCATAGCGGGTCCGGCGGACGATGATCTCCCGGCGGTGAAGGATGAAATGCTCGAGTATCTCCTTGAGGCTGAAGAGCTGGGGCCGGTTGTCCACAATCGCCAGAAAGATGATGCCGAAACTGTTCTCCATCTGGGTATGCTTATACAGTTGGTTCAGAACAACCTCCGCGACCTGATCCCTTTTCAGGGCCACGGCGATCCGCATGCCTTGCCTGTCGGATTCATCCCGCACATACCGGATCCCCTCGATCTGCTTGCTTTTCATCAGGTCCGATATTTTCTCGATGAGCTTCGCCTTGTTCACCTGATACGGGATCTCGGAGACGATGATGCTCTCCTGCCCCGTCTTTCGGTCCTGTTCCACCTCAGCCCGTGCCCGCAGACGGATGATCCCTCTGCCGGTATGGTACGCGTCGTAGATCCCCTTGGTTCCGTAGATCATGGCCGCGGTCGGAAAGTCGGGGCCGGGGATGTGTCGCATCAGGTCCCGCCAAGTCAGGGAAGGGTCGTCAATCAGCGCCTTGGTCGCCTCAATCACCTCAGAGAGATTGTGAGGTGGGATGTTGGTGGCCATGCCCACGGCGATTCCTGAGGATCCGTTGATCAGGAGGTTCGGAATCTTGGCCGGCAACACAGAAGGCTCTATTTCAGACTCATCATAATTCGGTACGAACTCAACGGTCTCCTTGTCAATGTCCGTCAGTATCTCATGGGCGATTTTGGCCATGCGGACTTCGGTATAGCGCATGCTGGCCGGCGAATCCCCATCCACCGATCCGAAATTTCCCTGTCCGTCAATCAGCATGTAACGCAGGGAAAAGGGCTGGGTCATGCGGACAATCGCATCATACACCGCGGCATCGCCGTGGGGGTGATATTTTCCCAAGACATTTCCCACCACACGAGCTGATTTCTTGTACGGCTTGTTCCAGTCGTTCTTCATCTCGTGCATCGCGAACAATATGCGGCGATGGACCGGTTTCATCCCGTCCCGCACATCTGGCAGGGCCCTGCCGATGATCACGCTCATGGCATAATCGAGATACGATTTTTTCATCTCACTCTCAATGCTCACTTCGGGCATTCTTTCTGTTAGCATTTTATTCCTCTTCTTTAGGAACCATGACCAAACAACATCCCGGCCCACGCCCGTTTCGGATTGGCAAATCCGAGACGTCTGCCGGATTTGGCAATCCGGCAGGAGCTGGAAATGGGGAAGTTGTTTGGTCACGGTTCCTTAGTTTCAGGCAGAAACCAAGAAAAACGGGTCTCCTGATTTGAGGAAAGAAACCCGGCTTTTTCTTGCAGTTGGGGAGTCGGCCCGTTTGGAAAAAAGCCGGGTTTCTCGCCCATCCACAACTTTTTGTCCTGTACACAGCTGAGAGAGAAACCAAATTTTTTGAAAAAACTCAGTTTCCTCATTATAGAGTTCAACAAAAAGATCGCAGTTTGTAGTTCCGCCTTCAGGCGGTTTCACACAGCCTGAAGGCGGAACTGCAAACTGGGGATTCCGGACAAACATTATGTTGAAAGCTATAGTTGTTCATCTTTGGCGTTTTCATTTGGAGAAAACCGATCCTCTGAGTTCTCATCTACATGATATCCGTCACTGTTGTAAAGCTGAATCGCCCGTAGCAACTCACTCAGGCTGATGCGCCAGTCCTGCGGGTTGTAGTCCGAGTCATGAGGTGTGCAGGTCTTGTCATCGCCATCTCCGGGGGCATATCCGTCCTCTCCGTCCGGGGCGCAGTGATAGGCGTTGTTATTGTAAAGCTGGATCACCCGGAGCAATTCTGAGAGGTTGATTTTATGGTCCATGGGATTGTAATCGGCATTGTGGCAAACGGGATCAAAGGTGACCGCGCCGACCAGTTCATGATCTTCCATTTCATTAATTTCATTAAAAACTCTTAAATTGTAATAACCCGCCATTGCAGGGGCGGGGAGAGTGAGGGATAGGCTTGTCTCGCTGTTTACGGTGACAGTTTCGATTTCAACGGGCAGAGGCAGTATAAGATGGCGACGCCTCTGGCACACCCCGCCGGGGTTTTGACCGAGCCGATGACTTGGGGAGCAGCCGGATCACTGATGTCGATGACCTGAAGGCCGCCGGACCAAGTTGCCAGAAAAGCCTTCCCGCCTGAGATGGTGACACTTCTGGCAGACCCCGGGGTTTCGACCGAGCCGATGATCTGAGGAGAAGCAGGATCACTGATGTCAATGACCCGAAGGCCACTCCATTCATATCCGCCACACGCCAGAAAAGCTTTTCCATCTGACACGATAAAATCAGCAATTGCATCGTAGCAAGTGGCGACTGACCCGATGATCGCCCTTCTGTTCCCAGCGTCTATGGACATGGAAACCCGTGTGTTCTCATCAAATCCGCTCCCTGTCAGCGTCACTTCCAAATCCCTGCCTAGTTCGCCACGCGCGGGGTGAACCGAATCAATCTTCAATTCCGCAAATCCTACGGAAGCCGTAAAAAATGTGTGAAAAACGACCGATACGATGTAACTGACATTGCAAAGTTTTCTCGCCGCCTTCATTCCGAGCCCTCCCTGTTCAAGTCGCGGAAGTGACAGTGCGCTTCAGCGTACTTCCGCTTTCAGCGTTCGACTGAGCTCACGCCGAAGTCCGGGAGATTGATCTCCCGGCTTTTCTCCCCCGGCTGACCGTGTCAATAACCGCCCAGAATGAAATCCTCTGTCTCAATATTCAGGGGAGTGTTGCAGAGCCCCGCCTCAATCCCCCCGCCGTCATCCGCAAAACCGCCCATATAGAAATGATAGCCCTCTTTCTCGAAAACATCACCGTATTCTCGGGGAATCTCGCCATAATCTTCCAGTATTTCCTCCTTTGTGACTTTCTCAGAATTCCCGAAAACCATGTCCACAAACTCTTGAATCAGATCATATAGCAGATGCCCCTCAGAGATCCTCCCACGCCTCGGCGATGGTATGCGTGTTCAGGTCAACCGCATATCTCATCTCCTGATCAAAGGAACAGGGGGTCATCTTCATATCCGGGCTGATGTAGCAAGAAAACCGCCCGCCCTCACACGCGTCAATGCTCACCCGGTGTATCTCTCCCATATGATTCAGGATGCCAGGGATACTGCAACTGTCAAAGCCAATCTTGAAGGGGAACTTTCCGCTCTGCACAACATCGAAAAAAGTTTTGACCCTTTCATCTTTCGGAGACAGGACATTTTCCTTTTTACCAGATCCCACCGGCTTATGCAACAGAAAAACGATCGCGTTGACCCCTTTCGGAAATCCCTCACATCTGAGTATTTCAATCGCCTCATCTATGGAATGGGTTGACAAGACATAGTGGATGTTCGTCTTGACCCCTCTTTTCATGAATTGGTCAAGGGCTTGGTAAGTATGATCATGCTTGTAAAACGAGACCGCCACCGCGCCGGCATATGCCTTGGTGATCTCCGCCTCCTCGTCTGTCAGATCCAGGCCGCTGGTGGTGTAGTTCGGGACGATCCGGTTTTTTCGGCAATATGCCAGAATCGCCTCGAAATGCTCATGTTTGTTCGGGTCCCCTCTCCCTCCCAGCGCGCATTGAAATGCCTTTCCCCGGATCTGGTCAATGATCCGCGTGAAGTTTTCCAAAGACATGTTCTCCTGTCTCATACGCTGGCCATCCTGATAGCACTGCACCCCTGACCGGAGGCACAATCCCCGTCTGCCGTGGATGCATGTCCCCATGATGCCGATGTCAACCAGCGAGGCCATGGATCTCATGAACGGGTCAACGCCGGTGTCCCTCTCCTGGCCCGTCTCAGGGTCTCTCTTCAGGATCCCGGTTCTCAGATAAAACCCGGTGGCCAGATTGAACAATTCTTTGAATTGATAGGTTTTGTCAAAACACGCGATGAGGTCGGAGTGATTTTTCATGTCGCCATCTTTTCCCTCGGCCAGGCGAAAGCAATCATTGTGTTCCATGTTTCAACCTGTACCACAATCCATATTGATTGCAGGTTAAAATGTCTGATTATAACGGATTTAGGGGAGCCTGAGGGTAAGGGTCAAGGGTCAAGGGTCAAGGGCTCAAGGGTCGGGGGTCAAGGCTCGGAGGGCCTCATGCGCCCGCACGGGGACGGCGGATCAGGGCG
>JAOZRQ010000231.1:7988-10020 GCA_029940115.1 Desulfobacterales bacterium | reverse complement strand
CCACATAGACCACTTCCTGCTGCACCCCGTACAGTTCAACTTTTGCCACGTCTTTCACCAGAAGAAGTTCCCGCCTGAGATCATCCGCATAATCTTTGATTTCTCTGTAGGAATACCCATCTCCGGTGATGGCGAAGAAAACACCATACACATCGCCAAAATCATCATTCACAACCGAAGGCCCCGCGCCCGGAGGCAACTGGCCCTGAACATCCCCCACTTTGCGGCGCAGTTCGTCCCATACCTGCGGCAGGGTGCGTTTGTCGTATTTGTCCTTCATCTCCACGGTGACAATGGAGAGGCCGGTTCTTGAAACAGATGTCACTTTTTCGAGCTGGCCCATCTGCTGAACTGCGGTTTCGATAATATCGGTGACCTCCTCTTCCACCTCTGTGGGAGACGCGCCCGGATACCGGGTCACCACCAAGGCTTCCTTGATGATGAACTCCGGGTCCTCCAGCCTCCCCAGATTTTCGTAGGAGAGGACCCCGCCCCCGATGAGAAGTAGCACGACCATCAGGGTGACGGTTTTTTTGTGAATCGCATGTTCCGCCAGATTCATTTCTGTCCTCCTTTTTCACTGCCGAGAACGCGCACTTTCATGTTTTCCTGAAGAAAATGGACTCCTGCTGTGGCAATCATTTCGCCGGGCTCAAGCCCTTCCGACACCCGGATGCTTTCGCCGGTAAGACTTCCCACCCTGATCTCACGCTTGGAAACAGTCATGGCGGTCTGATCCACAAGCCACACATATTGTTTGCCGAGTTCGTCGGCAAAGACCGCGCTCACGGGAATGGCAAACTGGGACGTGTCCGCATTCTCGGAAGCCTTCAGGCGGGCCGTTATCGTGGCCGTCATTCCCGGAAGCAGGGTGACGCCTTCAGGAGCCGGCATGGTCAGCGTCACCGGGTAGGTCTTTGTCTGGGGATCCGCCTGTGTGCCATATTCCTTGATCTCAACCGTGAATTCCTTGTCAGGCAGAAACTCGAATTTGGCTGTTATTTTGGCGATGTCTGTTTGGTCAACAGTGGCCATCTCCTTCTCTGGAATATCAACAAGAATTTCGATGTTTGACACATTCTGAAGGCTTACAATCGGCTTCTTTGCGTCAACATCCTGGAAATTTTCCACAAACTTCTTCGCGATGACTCCGGAAAACGGCGCCCTGAGCCAAGTGTCATCCTGCGCGGCCTGGGCCCTTTTCTGTTGGGCTTTCAGTCCCCTGATGCGGGATGCCATCGCGTCAACATCTTCCCGCCGCGCCCCCTTTCTGCCCTTTTTGAGATTCTGGGAGGTTGCGTTCAACTGGGCTTTGGCAACATTGTAGGCACTTTGACGGCGTTCATAATCCATTTTGGTCACCACATCCCGGGAGTAGAGTTTTTCATATCGCCTGAAATTCTGTTCCGCCTCCTGAAACCGCGCCCGGGCCGCGGCGACTTCAGCCTCCAAAACCTTTATGTCTTCCGGCCTTGCCCCGGCTTTCATCGATTTGAGATTCGCATACGCCTCGGCCAGTGAACTTTTGACATGGGCAAGGTCTGTTTTGTAATCTCTCGGATCAATACGGGCAAGAAGGTCATCTTTTTTCACCGCCTGCCCCTCTTTTACAGGAAACTCAACGAGAGGGCCGGATATCCGAAATGCCAGATCCACTTGCTGAGATGCCTGAACCTTGCCGGGAAAGGTCCGAACGCGCTCTGATGCGGACGATGCCAGAACCATTGTTTTGACAGGTCTTACAACGACTGTGTCCGTTTTTTCTTCCTGGTCCGCACATCCTGCCAGAATCAGAAAAATGGCCGTCACAATGACGCTGAATCTGATTCCCAATACATTCATCATTCTTCCTCCCCAGTTAATGATCAAAAATCCGGAGTGGCAATCCTCGGTTTTCGGGTATGCCAAACTGCAAGTTTGGCACTCCGGAGCCCGTTGTTCATGCCAAACTGCAAGTTTGGCACTCCGGAGCCAGGTGGGTATGCCAAACTGCAAGTTTGGCACTCCGGAGCCCGTTGTTCATGCCAAACTG
>JAOZRQ010000231.1:0-7888 GCA_029940115.1 Desulfobacterales bacterium | reverse complement strand
CTCCGGAGCCAGGTGGGTATGCCAAACTGCAAGTTTGGCACTCCGGAGCCAGTTGTCCATGCCAAACTGCAAGTTTGGCACTCCGGAGCCAGGTGGGTATGCCAAACTGCAAGTTTGGCACTCCGGAGCCAGTTGGCCATGCCAAACTGCAAGTTTGGCACTCTGGAGCCAGGTGGGTATGCCAAACTGCAAGTTTGGCACTCCGGAGCCAGTTGGCCTGAGCAGGACGGTCCCTCTGATCTCCTCGTCTTTACCGCTGGGGCGGCGAAGCCTCTCGGATCACCGCGCCGTACGCCTCGCTCAGAATCAGAATCGCGAACCGTTCCACATGATCCAATTCATTGGTGCTCAGGGAGGCATAGTCAAACCGGCCCCGGATGTCGGTGTAGCCGTCCTTGTAGAACCGCACATCACCGCCATTCATCCGCGCATAGACCTTGACATAGACCTTTGCCAAGGGCTGATGCGTCTCCTGATGGCCGGCCTTGATATGTCCGTAGTTCTCGATGACCTGTATCTCCAGGGAGTTTGCATAGTAAGCTTGGGATTTCCTCATGCCGCCGGCAACGATCTCCACCATCAGGTTGCTGTTGCGGAACTTCTCTGGAAGCTCGAACGTGGCAACGGTCTGGCCGGCCGGAAGATCATGCGCCTCGGTGTCACTGGGCCGGATAAAGGCGAAATGCGCGGTCTGTTGCTGGACAAAGGGGTTCCGGGAGAAGAGAAGCTCGATCTCCATCGGGTAATAATTGACCCGGCACCCGCTCAGGTTCTGATAGGTGATTGTCACCTGTCTCGATTCCACCTTGAACTCAAGGCTCGCCTCGGTGGCCGCAAGCCTTGCCTGGATCTGCTCCCGGCTCTCCTTGTCCGCGACGGGGGCCGCCTTGCCTGCCAGTTCATCCAGTTGGTCCGCGACATGCTGGAACAGCTTCCGCCATTTCGGCACCGGATGATCAAGATAGGCCGCGGCAATCTCCCAAGCCGATTCAGGATTCTCTGTATAAAAATCAAGATACGCCCGAAGGTAGTCGTACTGCATCCGAGTCTGAACCGTCTCCGGATCAATGCGCTTGAAGAAGCGGATCGCCTCGCTGACGCGGTCCTGGAGGAGCAGGTAATAGGTGACCGCGATGCGATCCGCGTCATCCAGGGCCGGCCGGTAACTCAGGTATCGCATGAACTGCTGATACTGGTCATGGAAGCGGTCGTTGAGAATTTTCCGACGCTTGCCGAGCGAATGGGCCCGGGCGTTCACCAAGGGCTTGTACTCCTTATGCTGATACGTCTTCCGCACCACCGGGTCAATCGTCAGCAACGGGGTTTCGATGAAGAGGCCGCACCGGTTCGCATACACGGCATGTCTCAGATATTCCGAGATCGCCGCCTGATCCTTGTGATGGATGCCGTAGGACCAGAGGGTGTGGTGATAGGCATGGCGTTCCTTGAGCAGGCGAATGACCGCCTCAAAGAAGGCCTTCTCCTTCATCCGAAACGCAATCTTGTTCAGATCGATCCGGTTCAAGTTGTGGTCGCGGATGAACGCCAGCACCTCGGCTTCCTTCCCCTCCTGGGAGAGATAGTCCCACGATTCGGTGTCCCGCCGACTCAGTTCCGCGACTACGTTGAAGGTTGCCGGAGCGGCACTGGCAACGAACTGTTCGTTCTTAGCGGCCTGCACCGGATAATGCGGGAACCTGCCGAGTTCGGGAAAGTAGAAATGATAGTCAAAGGTCTGCGTGGCATACGGTTCCAGCGTCACCGGCATTCCCCGGGTGTAGAACCCGCTCTTCAGGGGCATGGCTCCTTGGGGAATCTGCAAGAGCATCCGGAGTTTCTGCCGGGATGAGGTCGGGTTGCTCAATATCACCTGACATCCGTAGGCGGTCTGAAGCAGGAACTCATCTGCCACAACCTTGTCAAACCGTTCATTCCCGACATGTTCGTAGCGGTCATTCGAGCGGAAGAAATGCTGGCTCGCCAGGATCGGGAGCTTCTCCTCCGCAGGCTGGGCCGGCTGAATCTCCTTGTGGCAGACGATCATGGGGCCTCCGGCCTTGAGGATGAAAGAAACATCCTTCACGGTCGGCTCATGCGTTCCCGGCTTGAACGGGAGATCAAGCACCGACAGGGCCAGCATCATATCGGAAAAGTTCTCGGTCGCATAGATGAAGTTTTTTGAGAGGAACGGCATCCCCTGCTCCTGAACGGAGACAAACCGGGCAAAGTCGTTCCAGAACGCGTTCACGGTGATCATATCCGCGTTCTGCTCCTCAATGGGCAACTGGTAGTAGTTGTTTTCAACCCATTCCTTTGTCTTGTCCAGCTTCTGGAAGAACTGGCGCGCAGCTCTCCTCTCATCACGGCGGGGAGGGGCGAATGCCTGCTTTGCAGGGGATTTTCTCATCTTCTTTGCCTTCATTCTCTCCCCGGAACTCCTAAGCATGGAAATTCCAAGTGATCGGGCAGATTTCTCATCCTCTGCTTCGAGAGCCATGTCAAAGTCAAGTTCATCGGCTTCTGAATCGGACGTGATGGCAATCATGGCATCCATCTGCGCTCTCGAACCTCTCAAGCTGACATCCTCTTTGGCTGCCTCGAAGCCGAATTCGTCTTCATCAAACGCCCTCCCTTTCAACGCGGTGTCGAAGAGCCAGTTGTACGCGTCAACATCCGGCGGGATCATGTCGAACCGATCCTTGACATGGCGGGCGATCTGGTCTTTCTCTCCGGGTCCCCGGCGGGCAAGGAGGATCTGTTCCACGATGTTGAGCTGGGAAAAGGCCCAAGGCTCCAGATATCGCGTCAGATCATCTTCGAGGAGCCAGTGATCCATGAAGGTCTTATCCTTCTTGTTTCGGAGATAGGGGCGAATCACCCGGGCAAAGAATTCCAGATCCTTGTGAAAGAGGAAGAAGCTGAATTCGTGACACGCGAATTCGGAATATTTCTCCTGCTTTTCCGCGTCATCCATCTCGGACCAGTCGGGGATAAACCAAAATTCCTGTAACGTGTCATCCTGACTCATCGTCACCAGCAGATCATAAACCTTCTCCAGCGAGTCATAGACCTCAAACTCGGTGGTGGTGATGTCGGTCACGCGGAAGGTCTCTCCCGCCCGGATGGCCGAGATCTGCTTCTGCTCTGTGAAATGTGCATCAGGCGCGAGATGCTGAATTAGACGCAGATCCCTCGTCTTCATCTCGGTATCCGGCAGAGCGATCTCCCGGCACACGGTGTTGAACAGATCCACCGCGATGACACGGATCTGGGTATGCGCGCCAAGGTCATTTCGGTTGATCGTCACCCCGCCGTTCTCGTCAGGTTTCAGGTTGAGCAACAACGCGGTGGTCTCCGCGAGAAAGTCGGGATTGGAGAAGTGTTCCCTGATCTTCTCCGAGACCTCATCTCCGAAAGCAGCCATTTCCCGCATTTCCTGGGACGGTGCGGCAGAGGCAAACTGGTCTCCGCCCCGGGCATCATCCCTTGTGGTCTCTGTCTTGCGAATGCTCCACGGATTCAGGAGGACTTCGGGCCGCTTCAGCATGTTCCCGGGGAATTTTTCGGCGTATTTCCGATCCAAGATGTAGCGGTATTCATCGCCGATGTTTCGGCCTTCGACATACTGGGATTCGGGCCGGTTCAGACGGATCCGGCGGGGTTCAGGCAGGCCGCCATAGACAAGATGGGAAAATCCGTCAAACGACGGCATGAAACGGGTCCCGAACACATGGACCCGAGCCGATGCCGACGCGTTCCCCAACTGAACCTGCACAGCGGATTCATCCATATCCACGCGGCGGATATGAAGCGGAAATTCCTCTTTCACCTCCAGGATGCGGTTTTCGGAAAGGAGAAACCCATCTTCAGCCTCCCCTTTGGTGAGACGAATCGCCATCTTCGTGCCGCTCTCCTTGAGAAAAAGATCATAATCCCCGGAAGGGATCCCCGTGATCTTCAGGAATCCGTCATGCACCTGAACCGCGTCCTTATGATTCGCGACCCAAGTTCCCCCGCGTCTCTCCAGCAATGTGTAACTGAGGCGGGGTTCCTTGGCGGTGGAACCGACATACGGAATCTGGATGACTTCTCCGGTTCGTCCATGGAAGTTGGCGGGATGGCGGCGACGATCTCCCACAAGATGCCAAGAAGACGGATTCTCTCCCGCTTCGCTGGCCCGAATCCATTCGATCCCCTCAAGTTTTCCGAGATGAACGCGTCCCTCGGTGTCCGTCTGAAGGGAGGCGTATATCTTCTCCCGGAAACAGCGGTGCTTCAGTTCAACCTGAACTGCACGATCCGGTTTCGGCTCGCCGTTCCTGCCGAGAATGGCCAGCAGGTATGCGTCATTGGCACGACTCAGGAAGATGTCCTCAACGGTTAGGGTCGCATCAATGCCGTTCACCGGGAAGGTTGCGCTGTCGCTCATGTTCTCCTTCTTGTTCCGGCTCATGTTCTGAACCTCGGCTTTCAGGGTGAAGGTGATATTCGCAAGGTTCTCCGGGACCTGGAATTCATAAGTCGCCTCTTTCTCCTCAAAGAGTTTGAAACCGGAGACCTCCTTGACCGTTGACACCTCCTCCTGGTCCGCCGACTCAATGAGGAGCCGGACATTCTCCAAAAGGGAGAGGCTGATCGGATGGCCGTTGAGGGAGAGCACCGGCCGGATGACGACTGTCGCATGAAACCGCCTGAGAAGGGATTCCCGATCCACATAAAAGCCTGCGGAGAGGGAATAGTCCTCCGACTGATGCACAAAGGAGGCGAGGGAGCAGAAATCCTGCTCCTTGAGAATCATCGTCTGGGTTCCGGGTTGGTTGCTGAAAGGGATGATGACCACCCCATCCTCACCCGGCCTGTATTCTCGGCCGGCCATCCATATGGAGGCATCGGGACGCTTCTGGTTCCGCTCATCCCGGATGGTGAATTCATGCCCGGCCGGCCCGATCTGTTCGTGATACCAGCGCTTTCCCTTGCGGATCACGGCCCGGCTGCTTTTGCCGTTTCCGATGAACTCGGCGACGAACACCCCGGGCCGGTTGATCTGGGGAAACTCGAAGCTTCTGCGGATCCGGCGCAACGGCGTTTCGTCATACTCAATCACCTCCTCATGCGTGGCGGCCAGTCCGTCCAAGTTCACCGCGGTATCCACCTCTTGGAGATGGGTCTGATAGTAGGTGAACGTGTTGATCTCAAAGAGTTTCACGATGAGCGTCTCGATGTTTTTGACATGCAGATCAAGGCGGACCGGTTCGTCCGCGACAAAGAATGTCTCATTGGTCTGCGCGAAATCGAGATCCACCCGCTCTTTGAGGGCGTTGTGCCGATCCGGCGTCATCATGGCATACCATTGCTCCATGTCGCCGATGCCGTTGACGATCTTCGTCTCCACGAAGATATCTTTGAGAAAGGTGTCCTGAATGAACTTGACATAAGGCTTGATGTTCTTCGCCGTGACAAAGAAGTGGGAGAGGTAGTCCCTCACCAGTTCCTCATCCGTGCCGACCGCCGGCATCCGGGTCGCGGCCGAAAAGTCGGCATTCAGATCGGCTTTGTGGAGACGGCGTTTCCTCAGATACTCAGGCTCCATGTAGGAGACGTTTCTCGGAAGCCGGATGTACGTCATAAACCGGTCATGGTCATAATCCCCCTGATTTCGGTTCATGTCGAGAATCCGAAAGAGGATATGCGCCTTCAGGGAGTTGTGCGCGGGGTCGAGGGTCTCCGCAAAGGCCCACAATCGCTCCAGATAGGCCCGCTTCTCCGCAAGATCGTACCGGATGTCCACATCATCGCTTGGAGTCAGTTTTGAGAGATACGCGTGGATAAACGCCGAATCCTCCAAGAGATCCGACATGAGCCGGAGGCATTGGTCCAACTGAGACTTCAGCATCTGGACATGGATCGGATGCGAACCGAATCCGCGGCTGTGTTTGTGTCTCAGATCATCCTTCACCAGTTTCGCCAGCCCGGGGACATCGGGCCGTTGCAACCGGTGAAGCAGGTCCCGCCTGCGCTCCGGGTTGAGCTGGTCGTGCGGGAGCATGTCAAGGCCGACATCCTCGATGCCGTCCAGATTCTTGTGGCGGGAGAACGCGTTCTTCATCAGTTGGGAGATGCTGATCAACTCCTGATCCAGCGCGGTCGGATGGTCTGTCTGCCGGCCCGCGGTCTCCTTCCGATGGTCAAAACGGAGATCCAATTCCTTGCGAATGTGCGCCAAGGACTTCTCCGGGTCCTTTTCATAGTCGAGCAGGGCCTGCCGGTTCATGATCTCTTTGACCTGCGGGGTGTAGCCGTACCGCTTGATCCAGAGATCAAGCATCTGGTTCACCTGTTCAACATCGCTGACATGCTGGGCGTACAGGCAATGATAGTAATAATAATCGCTGGTTCCCGGAATCAGTTGTTTCAGCACTTCGGCCCGGTCTTTGGCCAGACCGAAGTCCTCAATGAATCCGATTTCACGGGCTCCGACCCGGGAAATCAGGAACATCCCCAAGGCCAATACTGCCAAGGTGATACTAAGCTTCATGGTTACCTCCTTTTTTATGACATTCCTTTTCTTGTTTTTGCAAATTGATGCCGAAGCTCAACTCCCGATTTTTCCCTGCCATGCAATCGCCTGAGTTCAGAGTTCAGCCCCCTCATTCAAATCATCAGCCGACTTATAGCATCTTTCCAGATCAAGTTCAAGACAAATTTGTTCTGATCTTCCATTCAAAAACTTGTTGTTACTCAATGATCAAGTTTTCTGACCCGATTCGGCCAAAAGGCCTGTCTTTCCTGCGAAAGCAGGAATCCACTTGTGGGGATCAGGGGGCAATGGATTCCTGCTTTCGCAGGAATGACAAAAAAAGCTTGATGATCAAGTGACATGACAATCTGATTAGGCCCGATAATAAACTGTAGGGCCTCGGCTCAGGCGGCTTGCTTATTCAAAGCTCTTAAGCGTTCATTAAGGAAATGCAAAACAACCTCGCAAAAACTCTTAAATTTTCCATCATCATCTTTGTTTTCATATTCCTGAATCTCCTGCTCAATTCGATCCTTCCCCAGTCCGCCAAGCCTTTTGAAAAGCTCGCAGATAACGGATTTTCTCTGACTTTCAAGTCTTTCGGTATTCAGATTCAGAAGTTCGATGGTGGCAAGTACGGTCTTTTGTTCGGCATTTAACCTGTCAAGATTCTTAACACAGGATTTTATGCTGGTGTAACTGCCAAAGGGTAAAATCTCTCCGTCCAGATTATACCTGAAATACGCGCTGCAACGAGGATGCGAAATGTATTTGGGAATCAGTTTGTCACCTTTTATAATATCGCAATGCTGCTGGGATGGAGGCAGGCCTTCGGAAACACTGCATGCCAGAAACAGATTTGAATAGTTCAATTCTTCTTCTCTGAACGTATGTTGAGGAAGAAAATGTTCTATCCTGGAAACGCCGGCTCCGATTCTGTTCATGCAATAACAGCACAAATGCCCCTGTTCCTCCAAAAGTGATCTTCGCAAATCATCCTTGTCCATATCCCCGTAAGAAGGCTGCCAGTCCTCACTCTCCAGACCTTTATATGCTTTTAGGGAATCCGGTTCTTTGGCCTTACTGATATATTTCATATTCATAGCCTTTCCCCAAAAAAAGCAATGGAGACATCAGCCCTTGCAAACTCAGGATCATCAGCCCCGACCATATCCTCCAGCCGTTTTCTCAGTTTCACCCCTTCCCGGGATCTGCCTTCCCCTGTTTCAATCAGTTCAAAATAATGTGTCAGAGCCTCCTGTACAATTTCAGGCCGTTCCTCTGTGCCCATCACCTGTTTCAGGAGACTGTTCACATCCCTGCCGTAAGTATGCCCGGTCCGATAGGACCTCCCATTTTCAATGGTGATGA
>JAOZRQ010000764.1 GCA_029940115.1 Desulfobacterales bacterium | reverse complement strand
ACTTTTCGCTCATTTGGGAAGTGCAGACCACTTTTCAGGCAAAATGAAGGATGCCAATTTTTATCGTTCAAATTTGAATTCTGTTGCCTTACACGCTCGGTTGGGTTGTTGCCCTTACGCTCCCTCGCGCTCGGTTTGTTGCCCTCACGCTCGGTTCGAATTGACAAATCCAAACCGAACCGCCGGATGTTCCAAAAAAACTCAGTTTTTTCAAAAAACTCAGTTTCTTCTCGGGCCAACCGGATCGCCCAGTCCCCTGAAGCCTGAAACCGGGTTTCTTTTTACCTGCTGAATATCTATTGCACATCCTGTGCCAACACTGGAAAAAAAATGTAACCTGCTTATTTTATTGGTTAAAATGGATAATGCGATAGTTCTTGGAAGGGCAAAGTGGATATAAAAAATATGCACATGAGGGACGATGAGGATGAGAATGCAGGCGGATTCGGACGGTCTGGTGAGTGTATATAAAGAATATGCGCTGTATATTTGTCCGTCAGGAGCTTCCATTTGTCCGTTTGCCCGTCCTCGCGCCCGTCGGCTTTTCCAAACCAGCGATGAGAATGTTCGGATTTGGACGCTCGGTTCGGATTGACAAATCCGAACCGCCTGCCGCCAAAGATCATAATGCTCGTCAATCCGGCAGGAGTGGTTGCAGTTGCTTAGAGCTTACAGCTTACAGCTTCCATGACGGATTCCGAAAACATCAGACACTGCCGGCGTGATCCATTCGGTTTCCTTCTGATATGGTCCGGTATGACATAGGGTCTCCCTTTTTCGGTGGGTCGCCAGCGCAGGTGATCCTGATTGTTTCGATAAGATTCGATGATCCCAAGTTTTTCCAGAAGTCTGTTGGTCTTCTGGGCGGAAAGGCCCAGACGGGAGCCGAGTTCGGTGGGTGTCAGATAGACCTCCTCTTTATCATGAGTTGGCGGATGATCATCTGAGGGCATCTTCTTCCCGTACTTGGCCCGCGGAACATCATCAGCGGTGTCATAAGAGACGCCAGACCACAGCGAGAGACAGTCAATGTCATAAATGGCCTTGATGATGTCGTTGATGAACTGTTTCGTCTGCTCATCCTCGCGCCTGAGTATCTCATGAAGCGTTGCCGCAGCCTGCACTTCAGACATGAGGCTGGCAACCGTCATCTGCTGACATTCCTTGGGGACCCGGTGCCAGTGATTATGGAGCACCATGAGGCACTCATCCTGGTAAACCGCCACAGTGAAACGGGTTTCCGGCCGGACCGTTTCCCGACGGATGGAAAAGAGCCACCTGTTCAACTGAATGAGCGGCATGCAGAGCATCTCCCGAACCCCGTCCCCTGTCTCCAATGCCATCCGGATCGCCTGATAATTCTGGGATGTGCGGATGTTGTCCTGCTCTCCCTGCCAAGAGAGCCCCATGCCCTCGACAATCGGCTTCATGGCCACATATTCGGCATTCCCGTACAAAACCGTGATCAGTTCGTTGCCGTGGAAGTCAACCGTTTCCGCGTGTGCGTGATTTTCTGGCATCTCACACCTCCTTCATCTCGTTTCCACGAGGGACGTCTCACATCCCGCCATCATCGCAGATTCCATTCTCAACAGATCTGAAAGGGCAAGGAAACCCGGTTTCTGACACAGTGTCGCACCATGGAAACCTGATCGCCCAATCTCTTGAAGCCTGAAACCGGGTTTCTTTGTGATCAAACTTTCAGATCAGATCTTTGTACAGGACAAAAAAATGAGCAAAGAAACCCGGCTTTTTTTCTGTCGGGAGAGAAGCCGGCCGTTCAGAAAAAAGCCGGGTTTCTTCTGTACACAGAGATCAGATACTGATTCTCGGCCAGATATGTTGACAAACATAATTTTGGCAACCATTCGTGCTGACTTGGTCAATCCATCTTGATTCTTCGGCAGTGGCCTCCAGATATCCTGATCCCGCTTGCTGAACGTCAGAGAGCACTCCTTCATATCCTTAATTAATTACGGCTCTCTTGGCAACATGTTCAAAAGATGTGTGAATTTTTTTGCTGACAGTTTTGGCAAAAAAATGATGATCAAGTGAAAAAAAAGATGGTTGGGGCTTGACATTCTCGTCTGA
This sequence comes from Desulfobacterales bacterium, assembly GCA_029940115.1. GTDB lineage: Bacteria > Desulfobacterota > Desulfobacteria > Desulfobacterales > 4be13 > JAOZRQ01. The sequence goes on along the minus strand of JAOZRQ010000764.1, from coordinate 566 downwards.
CCATGATACAAGGACTTCTGACATGGCGGCATGTCCCAAATCTACCAGCACTTCCATTTTGATTGAATGGCTTCAACAGGAAACATGAAAACTCGGCTCACCCTGAGGGCCGGCCAGAAAGGGACCGAAAAGCTGGTCGCCAGATATGGTGATCGCCTTGTGTGTCCGATACCGGTATGATGAGGAGAGAAGGAGACGCCTCAAGACCGTCGAGCTGATCATTGACGAGACGGACTGGGAACCGGAAGGCAGGTCCGCAAGGGCCAGTGCATCTGATGGGAACCATGAGGCGGCAACCGGCGGACAGGAAAGACCGGGGGGACACCCGATGAGACGGACAGGGTCGTGGGAGTCCGTGTGAGTCTTCGGGAGACGCAGTTGCAAGCCAAGGTGAGGGAGGCCGGGGGAGTTTGGAACAGGACGATGGGGCTGTGGATCATGCAGGAACACAAGGCCGGAAAACTGGGCACTGACAGCCGCATTGCAGAAAAACGGCACATTTGCCGCTCTCCTGAGCTTTGCAGGGAAGCCGTTCGGGTCAGAATATGTCTGGTCAAAACAAAAAA
>JAOZRQ010000763.1 GCA_029940115.1 Desulfobacterales bacterium | reverse complement strand
TCCTGATCAGTCCGTTTCAAAACTGCCTCTGCTGACTGAGGCTGAACGCCATCAGTTGCTTGTGGAATGGAACGATACCCGGGCTGAGTATCCCCGGGACAAATGCCTGCATGAATTATTTGAGGAGCAGGCAGAACAAACGCCGAATGCCGCGGCAGTGGTGTTTGAAGATGAGCAACTGTCTTACCGGGAGTTGAATGTCCGTGCCAATCAACTGGCGCACCGCCTGCTCGCTCTGAAAATCAGACCGGATATGCTGGTGGGCGTTTGCATGGACCGCTCGTTGGAGATGGTTGTGGGGCTTATGGGGATTCTCAAAGCTGGCGGGGCTTATGTTCCTCTGGACCCTGCCTATCCTAAGGAGCGTCTGGCTTTTATGCTGGAGGATGCCGGGGTCTCTGTATTACTGACTCAGGATAAACTGACACCGGAACTTCCGAGCCATAAGGCATATATGTTATGTCTGGACACAGAGTGGAATACAATATCTCAGGAAAGTGAGGAATGCCCGGTCAGCAGGGTCAGACCTGAGAATCTTGCCTATGTGATCTACACTTCGGGTTCGACGGGGAAGCCCAAGGGGGTCGCCGTCCGACATTACTCTGTGTTAAATCTTCTGGCGGCTCTTGATCAGGCCATCTATATCTCTCACCGAAATTCCCAGTTTCGAGTCAGTTTGAACGGCCCTTTGCCATTTGATACTTCTGTGAAACAGATCATCCAACTGCTGCAGGGACATATCATTGACATCATACCGGAATCGCTGAGAATTGACGGGGATGGTCTGCTATCCTATCTGCGCCGTCGTCAAATTGATGTCTTTGACTGCACCCCGTCTCAGCTTACTTTGCTGATTTCAGCAGGATTGCTTTCCGAGTCAGAAGATGTTCCGAAAATTATTCTGGTCGGAGGAGAGTTCATTGACGAATTCACATGGGTCAGACTGAAACAGGCTGAAAATATCATTTTTTACAATGTCTATGGCCCCACGGAATGCACAGTTGATTCCGCAATTTGTGATCTTAGGACGGCACCTGATAAGCCAGTTATCGGTCGGCCCGTCGTCAACACAGAAATTTATATTCTTGACAGTCATCTCCAGCCAGTCCCTGTCGGCATATCAGGAGAGCTGCACATAGGCGGTGCCGGTCTCGCCCGGGGCTACCTCAGCGACCCGGGGATGACTGACGAAAAATTTATTTCCAATCCATTCAGCGCAGAACTCGGGTCACGCCTTTACAAAACCGGCGACAAGGCCCGCTATCTGGAGGACGGAAACATCGAGTTTCTCGGCAGAATTGATGATCAGGTGAAAATCCGCGGGTTTCGTATCGAACTCAAAGAAATCGGCACTCTGCTTAAAGATCACTCCGATGTGCGGGATGCTTTTATTATAATGACCGAGGATGTCCCGGATAACAAACATCTTGCGGCTTATATTGTTCCTGAATCCAAGCGTTCCCCGATAATTGAGGGCCGACAGCGATACAAACTGCCTAATAATCTGGCAGTCGCTCATCTGAACAAAAATGAGACTGACTTTATTTATAGAGAAATGTTTGAGGTTCAGGCTTATCTCAAGCATGGAATTACGATTAATGACGGTGACTGCATTTTTGATGTGGGAGCAAACATAGGGTTGTTTACGCTCTTCGCCCACCTCAAAGGCAAGGATGTCAGAGTTTACGGATTTGAACCCAGTCCGTTTGCTTTTGAACTCTTACGCCTCAACACATCCCTTTACGGAGTTCATGCAAAGCTGTTTGACTGCGGCTTATCTGACAGGAAACAGATGGCTGATTTTACCTTTTATCCCGGGTTTTCAATTTTGTCCGGACTTTATGCTGATGAAAACGAAGAAAAAGAAGTTGTCAGGTCTTTCATTCTCAGACAGCATCAGGAGGGTTTATATTCAGACCGGATATCTGATGAATCATTGGAAGATATACTTTCAGAGAAATTCAAAAGTGAAATATTTGCCGTACAGTTAAGAACAATCTCGGATATTATTGATGAAAACAATATTGAACGGATAGATTTGTTAAAAATTAATGTCGAGAAAAGCGAGTTGGATGTCATCGCGGGCATCGGAGAAAAGAATTGGAAAAAAATTCGTCAAATAGCTATGGAGGTGCATGATATTGACGGACGGCTTGATCAGGTTAAAGATATTCTTGAGCAGCACGGTTATCGAATCGGAATCGAAAAGGACTGGTCATTGGAAGCAACCTCGGAGACAAACTATTATATATACGCTGTTCGTGAATTGGGAAATCATGAATTATCTGATACGCGCGACCAGCCAGCGTCCATGTCTCTCTCTGATCCTTTTCTGACTGCTGGTGAACTGCGAAACTTTATAGAGCAAAAACTGCCCGATTATATGGTACCTTCTACCTTTATTATGTTGGAGAGTCTGCCTCTCACACCAAATGGTAAGGTGGACCGTCAAGCCCTGCCTGATCCAGAAGCTTTTCGCCCGGAATTGGGAGCAGCTTATGAGATGCCTAAAACTGAGGCTGAACAACGCATCGCTGAGATTTGGCAGGAATCGCTTCGCTTAGAAAAAGTGGGGATTTATGACAACTTTTTTGATCTGGGCGGAAATTCCTTGCTTATGATCCGGGCGCATGGCAAATTGAAAGAGAAGTTCAACACCGATATTACG
>JAOZRQ010000230.1 GCA_029940115.1 Desulfobacterales bacterium | reverse complement strand
CGGCGTCTCCACAAGGCCCGCTTTCCGGACAAGACCCTCCGCCTCGCCCTCTTCAACAGGCACGGCGTCGAGGAGAGCCTGAAGCCAGTGCTGGATCGCCACGGAATCTTTTGCCCTTGACCGGCGGAGTTGAGCAACAGGTTTCAAGCTGGTCATTCTTTGCCAGTAAGGAGTCTTGGCAACGGGATTCCTGATTTTCGGATGTTGGGACGGTGGATGCCAATTTTTATAATTGCTTTTTTTTGGAATTTGTGCTTTCATCCAAGTTTCCGACGTGGATTCTGCAATTGTGAGCAACAGACAATGGACAACAAATCCCAAGGGGAATCAAATGGAGAATAAGATTGATGGTGTCAAGCGGGTGCTGGTGGTTGATGATGAAAAGGATATCCGGGACGGGTGCGAACGCATTCTCAGGCGGATGGGATGTCAGGTGCTCACCGCTTCCCGGGGAATGGACGGCCTCAGCATTCTGGCAGAGACGACGGAATCAATTCCGATTGTCCTTCTGGATCTGAAGATGCCCGGAATGGATGGGATGGAGGTTCTGGGGCGGATTCGGGAGATGAATCCGGAGATTCTTGTGATCATCATCACCGGATTCGCCACGGTGGAGACGGCCATCGAGGCCATGAAGCAGGGGGCTTATGATTTCATTCCCAAGCCCTTTGAACCGGACCATGTGCGGATTGTGGTGAGACGGGCCTGTGAGAGACTGCGGCTCACCCATGAGGCCGAACAGCTGGAACGGGAACAGCAGAAGACGCTGCTCGACTTGGGCGCGGAAAAGAGCCGTATTCGCACGGTCATCGAATCTCTTCCCAGCGGTGTGGTGGTGACCAACGCGCAAGGACAGGTGGTCCTGCTGAATCCGGCATTCCTTCGACAATTCGGACTGGAACCGGACCGGCTCCCGGGAGACCCCATCGAGACGTATCTGGAGGATGCCGGATTCTGTGACCTTGTGACCGACATCTCCGAGGGAAAGCGCGGCGTTTTTGACACCCCGTATGAAATGGCGCTCCCGGACGACAGGTATCTCCGGGCCCGAGGGCAGCCAGTCATGAGTGAGGAGGGGGAATGTTTGGGAGCGGTGGTCATTTTTGGGGACATCACCGATATGAAGGAGCTGGACCGGCTCAAGTCCGAGTTTGTGGCCAAAGTCTCCCACGAACTGCGCTCCCCGCTTGCCACGATCCATGAACAACTGGCCCTCGTGCTTAAAGAGATGGTCAGGGAGGACACGTCCGAGGAGGAGCATCACCTGCTCACCCGGGCACAGGAAAAGACCCGCGGGCTGATCACCCTCATCGGAGACCTGCTGGATCTCTCCCGGATCGAGTCGGGAACGGTTCGCAATGAGCCGATGCCGGTCCGGGTGGATGAACTCTTGGGAAGCATTGTTGACTTTCTCCTGACAAGGGCAAGGGCGAAGACTCAGTCCCTCACCCTGAAACTTCCGGAAAATCAGGAAATCCCGCCTGTCATAGCCGATCCCATCAGTCTGGAGAGCATCTTCGGCAACCTGATCACCAACGCGATCAATTACACCCAAGAGGGCGGGGAGATTGCCGTCTCACTTGATCTTGTCGAGGATTCCCCAGCCGGTCCGGAGGTGTGCGCCCAAGTGAGGGACAACGGGTTCGGGATTGACCCGCGGTACCAGGAGAAAATATTTGACCGGTTCTTCAGGGTCAAGAATGACAAGACGAGATTCATCACCGGCACAGGTCTGGGGCTCCCGATTGTCAAGGGCCTTGTGGACTCCATGGGGGGGACCATCGAACTGGACAGCGCGGTGGGCAAGGGGACCACCTTTACGGTGATTCTTCCGGTGGAAGATAATACGGAGAAAAATGAAAAAATACACCATTGAAGAGATCAATCGACATGTGAAAGGGACGCTCATGGGCAATCCGGACATCCTGATCACCGGGATTGAACAGATTGATCGGGCGGGTACGAATCAGCTCACCTTCATCGGCAAGAAAGGATATGTGACATTATGGAACACATCGAATGCTTCGGCAGCCATCGTAAATGACGGCTTTGATGTGGACTTGCCGGAGAACAAGGCACTGATATGCGTGGCCGATGCCGATCTGGCATTGGCGGATGCCCTTCAATTGTTCGAGCCGGATGCGCCGAAATGCGAACTGGGCATACATCCGACCGCGGTGATTGATCCGACAGCCGATATCGGAGAAGGGGTGTCAGTCGGGGCCGGTTCCTATATCGGGGCCAGCGTGTGCATCGGCCCTCATGTCAGGCTGTATCCCAATGTCACCGTAATGGATGACTCCCATGTCGGCAAGGGGACAACGATCTGGTCCGGCACCGTCGTCCGCGAACGCTGTCGGATCGGAAGTCATTGCACGATTCATCCCAATGTGACCATCGGAGCCGACGGATTCGGGTTTCGAGTGTCACCCGATGGAAAACGCAGGGTCAAAATTCCCCAGATCGGCACCGTCACCATCGAGGATGATGTCGAGATCGGAGCGAACAGCTGCATTGATCGCGGGAAATTCAGCGCGACCGTGATCGGCAAGGGGACAAAAATAGACAATTTGGTACAGATCGGCCACAACTGCAAGATCGGAAAATCATGTGTCATTTCCGGCATGACGGGTATCAGCGGCTCGGTGACCATTGAGGACGGGGTGACCATTGGCGGAGGCGTGGGAATCAAGGATCATGTGACCATCGGCCGCGGGGCAATTCTCGGAGGAAGGTCCGGAGTTACGGGCGACATCGCGCCCGGGCGGACTGTTTTCGGGTTTCCGGCCGATGATCGGAGAAAAGTGCTTCGTCAATGGGCCGCCATAAGAAAGTTGCCCGATCTGATGAAAATGTTGAAAAAGACCGGGGTTTAGGAATGCACCCGCTTCAAGGCGATCTCCAAGGCGTCGTCGTTGATTGGCTTAGTGATGAAGTCGGCGGCATCCAGCTTGAGACATTGAATGGCCACATCCATGTCCCCATGCCCTGTGACCATGATCACCTCGGTGTCAGGACTCTCCTGCTTGATGGCCTGAAGGAGAGTCACGCCATCCATGACCGGCATTTTTATGTCGCTGAGGATGACAGGAGGAGCTTCTTCCCTGAAAATGTGCAACGCCTCCCTGCCGTTTTCCGCGGTGAACACCTGATAACCGATATCTGTCAGCGCGATGTCGAGAACATCCCCAACTTATAAATACGCCCGTCCAAAGCTTGCTTTGTGCGTGTCCCTCACACAAACCGCTTCATCAGCTCATCCACCACCTCATCCACATTGGCCGGTGTGATGCCGAGCTGCTGGCAGGTATTCTCCGCGTGGGCCAGTCTCTGGGGATCCTCCATGTCACTCAGCCGGGAGAATATGCCAAGCCGTCGGCCGGCCTGATACACGCATTGACGTTTCGGCGCCATCTTCAGAAAGGCCCGCAGGATGCCAGTCATGGTTGCCTTGTCATCCGGGAACTCCCCCTGAACCTCCTCAAACAGATTCAGGACATGATCACTCTTGAGCATGCTGGTTATCCCGTTCAGGTTTTCGACGAGCAGCAGGATCTCCTTTGCCATCATCAGATCCGTGCATTTTTCAAATCGGCCTGCCCGGAAATCGTCAAAGAGCTTTGCCCGGCTTGGGATCGCCAATGTGCGGATGCGGATGAAGTGTGGGTTGATGCGATTCAGGGCATCCGCGGTCTCCCGCGCGTGATCTTCGGAGAGCCGCCTTCCTCCGAGGCCCGGCATCACATATTCGGACAGCTCCATCCCCGCCTGGATCACCTTGAGGCCCGCTTTGATGTGGGTCTCCTTTGTGGCCCCCTTGTGGACCATTTCAAGCACCTGATCCGATCCGGACTCCAGACCGATATGAATCCGGTTCAGGCCGGCCTCCCGGATCGCGTTCAGGTCATGATCCTTTATCCGGGCGATGGTGTGGGATCGGGCATATGAGGTGATCCGTTCCACCCAAGGAAAGCAGTTTTTCAGATGATTCAGAATGTCCGCCAAGTCCGCCGGTCTGATGATCAGGCTGTTTGCGTCTTGGATGAATATGGATGTCATGCCGCCGGCAAACCAATGAAACGCCGCGTTCATGGCTTGATGTTCCCCGGGTTTGGCATGATCAACCAGTTTGTGGACATCCGACTGCATGAGCCGGCCAGACCCGTCACTCAGCCGGCGCAGATCCGCCACATACTTGTGGACCGTGTCAATATCCTGTTTCACATGCTCAACTGGCCGCAGGGAAAATTTGGCCCTTTTGTAAATCGGACAAAAGGTGCATCGGTTCCACGGGCAGTTCCGGGTGACCCGTATGAGAAGGCTGGACGCCTCGCTGGGGGGGCGGATGGGGCCTTGTTCAAATCCTTTGTAGGGTTCTTTTCGTGGCATCTTTCGTTTCTTGGCTTGTCTTCAAGGGTTGGGGCCTTCGACAGAGGGAAGGCCGGGTTTCAATGTCGAATGCAGACATTTTCCGCTAAATTTCGGGTTATTGCGAATCTCTTTTTCTTCATCTGATTTTCCGATTCGGCGTGTCAAGTTGAACAGAATGTGATGCCCCGGGACATCCCTGTTTTTTTTTGCCTTGATAAAATCCAGCATCAGGCCGATCCCACGAGTGGCGTATCGTTGCGGGGCGACAGGAATGAGAACATGATCCGAATTCCTCAAAGCGGTCTTGGTGAAAAGCGATCCGGCAGGGTGACAATCAATCAGAATCAGGTCATAATGCTCACGACATTGGGTGATGAACTTGTCGAAACGCTCTTCAAAAAGTCTGCTTTTCTCCAACTCTCCCAAGGCCAGATACATCAGGCCGAGGGTCGAAGGGATAATGTCGAGCTGAGATACAAGTTATGAGTCAGTTCCTGAACTGTTGGAGCTCTCTCGTTTCCGGGAACCTGTAGCTCATAAGAATTAATGTCTGTCTCATCATCCAGCAATATGGACAACGTCGTTTTGCGGACCTTCTCAAGCTGAAAATAGGTTTTGGCGGGAATGAACGCCTAGGTCAGATTTGGGGTGTCTAAAAAGGCCAGTTTTCAGCCATGTTTTTTGCCCGACTTTCGGACCCGGCCATGCCGTCCCAAACACTTGCCCTGACAGGATTTGTGGCGGACAGGGCGGGCCAAAAGTTGGCCAGACAAAATTGACCGATTTAGACACCCTAGGTCAGATTGAACTGGGGATCATAGTCAATCAGCAGGACATTTCTCTGCTTGTCACCAATATCATACAGGGCAATCATGCCTCCCAGATGCATTGTGACAGTTGTCTTTCCCACACCGCCTTTCATGTTCATGACTGTGACCACAGTACCCATATTCTTCTTTTCTGATTATAACGCTTTTCGGGGAGGCCGCCTGCCCGTGAACGTGCACGTGCCCGTGAACGTGCACGTAAACTTGAACGTGAACTTGAATGTTCATTTGTGGGCAAGTTCGAGTTCAAGTTCAAGTTCAAGTTCAAGTATAAGTTCAAGTTCAAGTTCACGTTCACGTTCAAGTTCACGTTCACGTTCAAGGCCTCCCCTAAATCCGTTATAATCAGCTTCTTTTTTTATCCTCAACAGATTGAAAGTCCCATCCGAATGACATGCTTGGGGAAACCTGTCTCCATCAAATCAATCTAAAATGTTTCTGCCTTTATTGTCAAGATTTTTCTGCAAAAGCCAAAGATAATTGTTGACATATAAAGTTGGATATGTCAGATATGTGTTTTTGTTGTGTGTCAGATGTATCTGTTCAATGTTCACAAGAGGAAGAAATGAGAGATTCCAAAAGGATACAAGTTTCATTCACTTCAAGCCAATGGAAACTCATCGAGCAATTCAAGGGTGAGTTTGGCGAGAGTGACGCAGAGGTTGTGAGGAATATTGTTCTCTCTTGGTTGTCAGAAAAAAGTTTCATCTCCGATACGATAAAGAAAAGAATCGGTTTGAGATAGGCGCATAATGAATGACAGAGTCAAATCAGATATCCATAGTATCATCAGCGGAAAGAGAAAATTTGCCTTTCTGTTGGGAGATTGCTGTGAACTCCTTGAACTTTTTCCTGAAAACAGCATGGATTGTGTGATCACCTCTCCTCCGTACTGGAAAATGCGCGAGTATGATGTCCGAGACAAGAATAAGCTTATCGGAAATGAAAAGAGACCCGAAGAATACGTCAAGAGGCTTGTTCATGTGTTTCACAAAATAAAAGACATCTTGAAGCCGGAGGGTTCTGCATGGCTGAATATCGGGGACAAGTATCACAACAAAAACCTTATGGGCATGCCTTGGCGGGTGGCCTTTGGCATGCAAAGTGACGGGTGGATTTTACGGAACGACATCATATGGGATCAGATGAAGGGGACTCAAAGTGTGAAGGACAGGTTGCGCGATGTTTATGAGCATCTGTTCCATTTTGTCAAAAACAAGACCTATTATTATGATCATGACAATATAAGAATCAAGCCTCGGAAAAAAGCGGTGGTCACAGACAAAAAAGTGATTACCGCAACAGGTGTCAGTGGCGTCAAATATCGGAATCAGATCATAAACAGTGCCGAATTGAACGAACTTGAAAAGGAAGATGCTCTCAAAGCGCTTGATGAGGTGTTGGGAGAAGTCAAAAAAGGAGAGCTTGTGGATTTCAGGATGACGATACGTGGTACACAGAGAACATACCATAGCAACAGCTCAAAATTCAGTGGTCGTGCAAAAGAATTGGCGGACAAAGGGTATTACCTATTAAAAAGCAGGGCAAAAGGGTATTTGCCTTCTGACATATGGCGCGTTGTCCCTGAAGACAAGTGGAGAAAGGATGTCCATTATGCTGTCTTTCCAGAAGAACTGCTGGAGATTCCCATAAGGGCCACTTGTCCTGAGGACGGCATTGTTCTTGATCCTTTTTGTGGAACAGGAAGCGCTGTCAGTGCTTCCATGAATCTCAGACGTAGAGGAATCGGCATGGATTTGAGTGAGACCTATTTGAACCTTGCCAAAGAAAGACTGCAAAAGCAGGCTATGCAACGGGTGTTATTTTGACTCCCAGAGGTTGCATTCCTTTTTTAAGAATGGACAATACTGCGTTTCCAAAGCATACTTTGCCTTTGAAGTTTTATCCACAAAAGAATGTCCGAATATTTCCGTTGGGTGCTTTTGTATCAATGGTTCCATTTTCATTTGACCTTCAAAATCAACATCGTCATGTCATCAAACTGGGGCATGCCGGTTTGAAAGCGTTTGACATCCTCGATGACCTTTTCGCCCATATCCTGGGCGGAGAATCCCGCGTAGCTGTTCAGAAGCTCCTCCAGCCGCTCCTCACCGAATTCCTCCTCCTGCTCATCAATCGCCTCAGTCATGCCATCGGTGTAAAGCACGATGATGTCACCGCTGTTCAACCACGTCTCAGCCGATCCCATGCTCATGCCGTCCATGATTCCCGCGACCATGGTCTGCTCAATGGGGGGAAACATTCGGAATGTTTCGCTCTCCTCGGAGAGCTTCGCATATGGCATGTTGTGACCAGCGGTGGAATAGCTCAACTGGCCGGTCTCGGTGTTGAAGACCCCGTAAAACATCGTGATGAACATGTTTGCCCCTTGGTCCAGCGCGACCAGGCGGTCATTGAACTCGGTCAGCACTCGGGACGGGGAGTGATCCTGCGCGCTCAGAATTCGGAACAGGGTCCGGCTGACGGCCATGAACAAGGCCGCACCCACCCCTTTTCCGGAAACATCGCCGATGACCATCCCGAAATGCTGGTCATCCAACTGGAAAAAATCGAAATAATCCCCGCCCACCTCCCGCGCGGGGTCACATTTTCCCCATATCTCGATCCTTCCGGTTTCTGGAAAGGTCTTGGGAAGAAAACTCTGCTGTATGTCCCTTGCCAGATTCAGCTCGCTCTCCACCCGTTCCTTGGCCTTGGTGGTCTCCTCCAAGTCATTCATGTACTGCTGGAGATCCCCGACCATCTTGTTGAAGGTCTGGGACAACTGGCTGATCTCATCCTTTTTCGACTTGGCGTCGATGCGGAAGGAGAGATCGCCGCCTGAAATCCGCCGGGCCGCCTGGGTCAGTCGGAACAGGGGACGAGTCAGGGAGACCGAGACCACAATCGCGCCGAGCACGGCAAAGAGGAAACCGACAACAATCGAGAATTGCCAGTCCCTGACCATCTCGTTGACGGCCATGTAAGCGTCGGTGCCCCTCTTCTCCACATTCACCCCCCAATTCAGCGTGGTGGGAAAATCGTAGGCCCCGAGCATCTTTTCTCCTGACGGGCGGTCATAAGGTTCCACACCGCTGATGCGGGCATCGGCGTTCAGAAACTTTATGGTGGTTTCGACCAGTTTGCGCCGGCTGAGATCGGTTCTGTCTGGGTCGAATATCTGTCGTCCATCAGAATCAATCAGGGTGATGAAGTTCTTGTGGGTCCGCTGATCCTTCTCAATGCTTCTTTTCAGGCCGTTAAGGTTGATCCGGGCCGAAAGCGTCGCGGGATATCCGAATTTCTTCTCATCCAGCCGGAGGATGGCAGTGATCAGCCATGCATCCGCTTCTCGGACATAAACCAAGTCCCCTGTGAAGGCGTCTTTGTCTCCCAAGAGGTCGGTGATCCGGTCGGGATTCAGCTTCAGGGTGTCGCTTGGGTCCAAGGCGGCTTTTTTGAGATGATCTGAGAACTCAACCTGGTTTACGAGCATCGGATCCGCATACCCCTCAACCGATATCTGAACGGAGACGATGTCTGTGACATTTTTGATGACTTCGGTCAGCAGGGAGAGTTTCTCCTTGCCCCCCAGATTTTTGTTCTCCACCGCCTTCTGGATCAGTCGAAGCGGGGCCAACTGGGTCGCGTTGTCAATGTCTTGGGCCACTTGCCTTGCCACCACACTGAGCTGTTCGTTGGCGGAGCTTTTCAGCTCATCCTTGGTGATCTGGATCATCCTCGTTCCCACAATGACCACCGGAATCAGTGCGAGGATGATGGAAAAGATTAGTAATTTTGTCCGCAGACTCATTATGATTGCCTATTTCACCCGTTTTACCATATACAATGTCTTCACTCCTTCCTCATCCACCCCGTATGTCACCTCATCCATGACTTTGCGGACAAGATAGATGCCCAACCCTCCGACAGGGCGCTCCTCCAAGGGTGCTTTCACATCGGGGACCCGCACTCTGTCCGGGTTAAAAGGCTCTCCGCTTTCGCATACCAGGATTTCGATTTCGCCCTCTTTCCATTGGATGATCAATTGAAAGGTGCAGGTGGGGTCTCTTTTCAGGCCATGGACTATGGTGTTGGTGCAGACTTCATCAATCGCCAGTTGGATATCGCCGATTTCAGGCTCATTGAAGCCGGCGCTGTGGCCCGCATGGGCGGACAGTTCACCTATCTTGGACAGATTTTCGGTGTTTGCCGGGAAGTCGAAGGATAATCGCTGTTGCATCATGCCCTCTGAGTTTGAAGTTTGATTGAATGGTTGCCGCGAATGGACAACCGGCAAATCCTCAGTCGCTGAAACTCTGGGTCGCACTGTCCACGTCGTCGAAGATTCGCATCGCATTTTTCAAACCCGATATTTCAAATACCCTGATGACATTGGGTTGGAGGTTTGCAAGACGCAGATCCCCCCCGGTTTTCTGGAGGTCTTTTGCAAACACAAGGACCACCCGCAATCCAGCGCTTGCGATAAACGGCACCTTTTCCATGTTCAACACAAAATGATGGATGCCTTCCTTTATCTTTTGCCGGATGAACTGCTCGACGCCCCCACAGGTGTTGGCATCAAATCGCCCCTCCAAATCAATCTGTGAGATGTTTCCCTTTACAATTTCTGCAATGTTCATAATGTTCCTTATGGTTTCCGATTGATTCTGAAATTCCTGCCCGTGCCCTCGCCCGTGCCCGTGAGCGTGGACATGCCCGTTGCCCGGTATCGGGCAAGGGAAGGGGCACGGGCAAGGGGCAAGGGGGCAAGGAAATTATTTAGTCACAGTTACTTGACCGAACAAGTTCCCCACGGCGTATCTACAAGTTGGGGGAGTCCCCAAACAGTCTGGAAACTCATTTTGGGATGGATCCCCAGT
>JAOZRQ010000762.1 GCA_029940115.1 Desulfobacterales bacterium | reverse complement strand
TTGTCCTGTAATGGGCGAGAAACCCGGCTTTTTTCTGAACGGCCGGCTTCTCTCCCGACAGAAAAAAAGCCGGGTTTCTTTGTTCGCTCATTTTTTTGTCCTGTAATGGGCGAGAAACCCGGCTTTTTTCTGAACGGCCGGCTTCTCTCCTGACAGAAAAAAAGCCGGGTTTCTTTGCTCGCTCATTTTTTTTGTCCTGTACAAATATCCGGCATGACAGAATATAAATAAAGCTATAACGTTCATTTGGCGGGCGTTCGTAATACAATAACCTGTGTACAGGACAAAAAATCGGGAACGGGCGAGAAACCCGGCTTTTTTCCAAACAGGCAGGCTTCCCAACAGCAGGAAAAAGCCGGGTTTCTTTTCCCCAATCATTTTTTTGTCCTGTACTCAGTACCATAACAGAAAAAGAAATAATCATTTCTCCAGCTGATAAGACCAAGAATTGTGAGAGCTATCCCATTGAATTCGGCAATCCGGCGGATGCAGGGAATGTGAAAAGAGGAAACAACAATTATGATTAGTGCAGAGAACCTCACAAAGAGCTTCGGCGCGCAGACGCTTTTTGAAGGGGTGAGCTTCAAGCTGAATCATCGGGAGCGTCTCGGCGTGGTGGGACGGAATGGCCATGGAAAGACAACCCTGTTTCGGATGATTGTGGGCGAGGAATCCTCGGATTCGGGCGCGCTCATCATCCCCAAAGGCTATCGCACCGCTTATGTGAGACAGAAGATTGATTTTACCGAAGATACCCTGTTGAAAGAGGGGATGAGGGGCCTTCCCTCAGAGGAGCGGGATCACCAATGGAAGGTGGAGAAGATTCTCGCGGGGCTTGGATTCTCCAACGCGGACATGCAACGTCATCCGAGTGAGTTTTCAGGCGGATTCCAAGTCCGCCTGAATCTGGTCAAGGTGCTTGTCTCCGAGCCGGATCTCCTGCTGCTGGATGAGCCGACCAATTATCTTGACATCACCTCCATCCGCTGGGTGGAGCGATTCCTGACCAACTGGCCCCGTGAGCTGATGCTTATCACCCATGACCGGAGCTTCATGGACAAGGTGGTCACGCACACCATGGTCATCCATCGGCAGAAAGTCCGCAAGATCTCCGGAAACACAGGGAAACTCTATGAGCAGATTGCCCAGGAGGAGGAGATCCATGAGAAGACCCGCCTGAATGATGAACGGAAGCGAAAGGAGACCGAACTCTTCATCAGCCGGTTCAGGGCCAAGGCCAGGCTGGCGAACATGGTGCAGTCCCGAATCAAGACGCTGGCAAAGATGGAGAAGCGGGAAAAGCTTGAGTTCATAAAGACTCTTGACTTCTCTTTCCGAAGCAAGCCTTTTCCCGGGAAAAATGTGATGAGTGCACAGGATATCTCCTTTTCATATGACCCGGAAAATCCGCTCATCAAAGATTTCAGCATATCGGTGGGCCCGCGGGAGCGGATCTGCGTGGTGGGGAAAAATGGCAAGGGGAAGACCACACTTCTCAAACTTCTGGCAGGTACGCTCCCTCCTCAACAAGGCGAGCTGGTTTACCATCCGGTCATCACCCAAGGCTTTTATGAACAGACCAATGTCAGTTCCCTAATGGACAACCGGACGGTGGAGGAGGAGATTTTATATTCGGCTGAAGATGTTGACCGGCAGAAGGCGAGGAACATCTGCGGCGCGATGATGTTTGAGGGGGACGCGGCCCTGAAGAAGATCAGTGTGCTTTCAGGTGGGGAAAAGAGCCGGGTGATGCTGGGGAAGCTCCTCGCGACACAGGTGAATCTGTTGCTTCTTGATGAGCCGACCAACCATCTGGACATGGAATCGTGCGACGCGTTGCTGGCGGCCATTGACTGCTTTGAGGGCGTGGTGATCATGGTGACCCATAACGAGATGTTTCTCCATGCGCTCGCGGAGCGACTCATCGTGTTTCGGAACCATGGCATCAAGGTGTTTGAAGGGGGGTACCAGCATTTTCTGGAAAAGGGCGGATGGGGAGACGAATCAGGAACCAAGGAATTCAGGGGGCTGGAGATGAGAAATGGGGAAAATCCCTCAGCCCCTGATTCCTCAACGCCCAAAATGATAAGAAAGGAGACCCGCCGCCGTCGCTCGGAGATCATCGTCGAGCGTTCAAAAGTTCTGAAGCCGTTGGAGCAGCGCATGGCTCATGCGGAGGATGAGATTGACCGGCATGAGAAAGAACTGGACGCGCTCAATCAGGCCATGCAGACGGCGTCCCAAGCCCAGAATGGTGCGAAGATCGTGGATATCTCGCAGGCCATTCACACCTGCCAGACGGCCATTGATCGGCTCTTTGATGAATTGGAAAGGGTTAGCAACGAGATTGACGAGCAAAATGCCGTGTTTGAGAGGAGGCTGGGTGAACTGGACATGGGTCAGGGGTAGGGGGCTGTGAGTTTGTGAGTTTTTGAGTTTGTGAGTTGGTGAGTTTGTGTGTTTGTGAGTTGGTGAGTTTGTGTGTTTGTGAGTTGGTGAGTTTGTGTGTTTGTGAGTTTGTTTCTGTGGGGTTAAGGTTTGCTTGTTGCTGTAGGGTTCGGTGCGTTCCAGGCGAACAAACCCGGAGCTCCAGCTTGTTGTAATTTTATTGCTAATAACGGGCGTATTTATGAGTTGGGGGAGTCCCGCGGGGACTGCTGAGAACAGCCCG
>JAOZRQ010000761.1 GCA_029940115.1 Desulfobacterales bacterium | reverse complement strand
ATCCTGTCAGGACAAGTGTTTGGGGACGGCATGGCCGGGTCCGAAAGTCGGGCAAGAAACATGGCTGAAAACAGGCCTTTTTAGACACCCTACTCCTGATCCCAATCGAATAGGAGCAAGATCAAGAGCTTAAGTTTACACTTATGGGTGACCGTATGAGAGGGTTCCTATCTTATGACTTGGAAATCCGCTGTTCTAAAGAAACCAAGTTTTTTGAAAAAAACTTGGTTTCTTTCTCACTCAAAATTTGCGGAGTCTGGAATCATGGTTGAATTGACAAAATCATCAAGAGTCGCATATGAAGCTGAAGAAAAGTGATTTTGCTCATCCGTCGCTGATCACCTTCTTTGGACAAATGAACTGATGAACAAAGAGAGAGAAAAAAAACATTCCGTATTCCGTATTCCATGCTGGCTTGGCGGGATATCCTTTGCAACGATGATATTCCTCTTGCTCGGATACATCTCCCACTGTTCCCTGCATATTCCGGAAGAGACCCCAGCCCAGGAGCAGCCTCTCTTTGAAATTTATCCTGAAGAGGAGATATCGCCGCTCAGACAGATTCCGGAACCAGGATTCACTCTGCCCAAAGTGGCGATCATCATTGACGACATCGGATATGACAGGGAGATCGCAGACAAGTTTCTCAGCTTGGACGCGACCATCACCTTTTCCATGTTTCCCCACAGCCCCTTTCAGGAGCGAATCATGAAAAATGCCCGGGCAAAGGGGATCCTCCTCATGCTCCATCTGCCCATGGAGCCGGTGGAGTACCCGCAGGTGAACCCCGGCCCCGGCGCGTTGCTGACCTCCATGTCTCCGGATCAACTCATCCATCAGCTGGAGGATAATCTGGATGCCCTTCCCCACATCAGAGGCGTCAACAACCACATGGGATCACGGATGACCGCGATATCCACCCAGATGTATCAGATTCTTTCTGTTCTGAAAAAGCGGAATCTCTTTTTCATTGACAGCCTCACCACCGCGGACAGCCGATGCCGATCCTCTGCCCGTCTGTTGCAAATCCCGTTTGCCCAAAGGGATGTGTTTCTGGATCATATTCCCAAGATGGAACTCATTCGGAGACAGGTGAACCGGCTGGTCCGCATCGCCAACCACTACGGCGAGGCCATCGGCATCGGACATCCATATGAGGCGACCTACCAAGTCTTTCGGGAGATGTTTCCTGAACTCAAAAAGAGGGTTCGACTCGTGCCGGCATCTGAGGTAGCGCACACCATCGGATGAGGATAAAGGCAAAAGGAAAAGTAGGGAATTGGTTCAGTTTGTAGTTCCGCCTTTAGGCGGTTTTGCACCGCCGAGAGGCGGAACTACAAACTGAACCCAAGAAACTAGGAATCAGAAGCGATGTCATTTGAATTGTTTGTCAGCAGACGTTATCTTTCAGCCAAACAGAAACAGACCTTCATCTCGCTGATCACGATCCTCTCCATCGCGGGGGTGACGGTGGGCGTGATGGCGCTGATCGTGGTGATCGCGGTCATGGCCGGCTTTGAGACGGACCTGAAGTCCCGGATACTCGGGGTCGAATCCCACCTCGTGCTCATGCGTCACGGCGGGGGATTTTCCGAATATCCTGAGACGCTCGAACACCTCAAAGCGATTGATGGGGTGGAAGCGGCCACGCCGTTTGTCTATACCCAGATCATGCTCCGCTCCTCGGCTGGCCTGTCGGGCGCGGTGCTGAGGGGAATTGATCCCGCGTCCGCGGGTCAGGTGATCCGGATGAAAACAGAAGACGGAAAGCAGGATACAGAATTCCACCTGCTGAAACCGGACGACCCGGTTCCCGGGATCATCTTGGGCATGGAACTGGCCAACAGCCTGAATGCCAGAAAGGGGCGCATGATCTATCTGATATCCCCCCGGGGGATGATCTCCCCCATGGGGCATCTGCCCGCGATGAAACGCTTCAAGGTCGTGGGACTCTTCAAATCCGGCATGTATGAATACGATGGTTCCCTGGCATACACCCATCTCAAGGAGGCACAGAAGCTCCTGCGAATGGGAGAGTCGGTCACTGGCATAGAGATCCGGATGACGGATCTTTACAAGGCAAAAGAGATTGGCGAGACCATTGTGGAGACCCTGGATCGGAAATACACCGACAGATCTTACTGGGCAAGGGACTGGATGCAGATGAACCGAAATCTCTTCTCCGCGCTGAAACTGGAGAAGACCGTGATGTTTGTCATCCTGGCCCTGATCATCCTGGTCGCGGCCTTCAACATCGCCAGTTCCCTGATCATGATGGTGATGGAGAAGACCCGGGATATCGCCATATTGAAGGCGATGGGCGCGACCGACAGGAACATCAAACGGATATTTGTCCTCAAGGGGATGATCATCGGTCTGGTCGGCACATTTCTTGGGGTGGGCGGCGGGTTTGTCCTGTGTACCCTGCTGGAACATTACCAATTCATAGAGCTTCCGGGAGATGTTTACTACATAACGAATCTTCCAGTGCAACTGGAGGCCTTGGATGTGCTTGTCATTGCCATTTCCGCGATGGCGATCTGCTTTTTGGCAACCCTCTACCCCGCCCATCAGGCATCCAAGCTTGATCCAGTTGAGGCGATTCGGTATGGTTGAATTTGTGAGTTTGTGAGTTTGATGAGTTTGTGAGTTTGATGAGTTTGATGAGTTTG
>JAOZRQ010000229.1:6320-10090 GCA_029940115.1 Desulfobacterales bacterium | reverse complement strand
AACCCCACGGGCCTCCATTCGGTGTTCCCATCATTGTTTGTGAAGGCTCAGGCAAAGGAGTGCAAAGATTGCCAATGGTTGAGACCTTGTCATCCCAAAAGGCGATCTTTGCACCTCCATCGCCTGCATCAGGCTCGGCCATCCCGTGTGATTCACAATTTGCACGGGGAAGGCTGGGTGGAGAGCTACTCCATCGCCTGCATCAGGCTCGGCCATCCCGTGCGATTCACAATTTGCACGGGGAAGGCTGGGTGGGGAGCTACAAACATGTCGGCCCCGTGATCGTCAGGGTGCCGCCGGCCTCGATGTGAACGGGGAAGGCTGGGTGGGGAGCTACAAACATGTCGGCCCCCACGGGCCTCCATTCGGTGTTCCCAGCCATTCCGAGGGATTGCCATCAATCCCTTTGGCATCAAAAGGGAGCTGAGTGCCAAAACCCGGTTTCTTTTCCCTTGATCTTCACCCCTTTAACCGAAACTGGGTTTTTTTCCTTCGTTCGCCCCATTCCCTTTGGTATCAAGGAAAGCTCGAAATGTCAAGCAAAGTGGTGAAAGTTGTTTTTGACGCCCGAGAGAATGACGTAAACAAGGGCGTGTGTGAGATTGGCGGCAGATTGTGTTCGGTTCCATTTTGAACCGCAGATTACACGGATTGCACGGATTGCACCGATTGTCTCCCTCCCTTAAGTAAGAAGGGGCAAGCTGATCCCAAGACGAAACTCATCCTTACCAAACTCAATCTCTGTAGTTCCATCAAATCTAGGCCGTCTAAATCAGCCAATTTCACTTGGCCGCCTCTTGGCCCGCCTTGTTTTCCCCAAATCCTGTCGGGACAGGCGTTTGGGGCGACATTGCCGAGTCCGGGAGTCAGGCAAAAAACATGGCTGAAAACTGGCGTTTTTAGACGCCCTACATCAAATTCCCAGCATATCCTTGAGCAACGGCTTCGGCTCCCGTCTGCCTGAGATGCCGGCAAACCAGATCAGCGTCCCCCGAACCTCATCCACTTTCAGGAGAATCCCTTCGGGCATCTGGGTTGCGTCTTTCAGTCCTGGAGGCCATTGCTGATACCAGCGATTATCGGGGGCCAAGTATGAGAATGCCGCGTCATCCCCGTTCCAGCAGGCGATCTCCCAAGATTCATCATCCCTTTCCTTATATTGGAGAAGGATATTCCCCTCCTTAAACACGAATTCCATGATGATCGGCGTGGGTGCGCCGGGTGTTCCTTTGAGCGGATTCAGGGTGAGCCCCTGAAAGCGGATATCATTGCCTGAGAAGATATGGTTCCCACTCCGATGGTCAGGCATCAGCGCAGTCGTGGCCTCCCGGAACCAATGCTCCTGAAGGGCTTCTGTGGTCTGTTTTTCCAGTTGGGAGAGGAAGCGGACACGCAGATTCAGAACGTGGGTCAATCCTTGGATCAGCAGGGTGCTGATCAGACCGGCCAGGACCAGGACGACCAGCATCTCCATCAAGGTGAAGCCAGAAACGTGAGGCGTGAGGCGTGAGACGTGAGGCGTGATGCGTGAGACGTGAGAGGTGAGGCGTGGGGCGTGGGGCGTGAGGCGTGAGGAGTGAGGCTGTGTAGGACAAAAAATTGGGATGGGTGAGAAACCCGGCTTTTTTTCTGAACGGGCTGACTCCTCAACCGCAAAAAAAATCCGGGTTTCTCTGAGGTTAAAAGTTGATTCGGAATTCACGGACCTGGGTGTATCCGACCTGTCGCAGGTCAAACTCGGCGATGTTCTTTTCATTGATGTCAATGCGTATGTGTGTGTCATAAAGTCCCAGTTTGTAGAGGCTGATGCCTGCGGGATATCCTGATCCGTCCTTTGCCGGTTCTGTGAGGCGGGATTCCCATCGGATGCTGTAGGGGCCCATCTTTCTTTCACCTGTGGGATGTTCCATCGGGTTGACCTGCTCCATGAAGGCCAAGGCATTGCGGATGGCCTGCTGACGGAGATGATGCGCCTGCACCCGTCCGAGACTCCCCAGACTGCTGTTGATCCAATCAAACGTGGCCATGCCGATGGTGGCGATGAGGAGCATGGCGACCAAGGCCTCCAATAGGGTGAAACCGGGGGAGGAGGCGAGGGGCGAGCGGCGAGCGGTGAGGGGCGAGCGGTGAGCGATTGCGCCTTGTGTCTTTATGACTGATTGAAAATCAGAACCCATTGCCTCTCGTCTCTCGCCCATCGCCTCTCGCCCATCCCATCGCCTCTCGCCCATCGCCTCTCGCCCTCGCCTATTGCCCATTGCCCCTCGCCTCTGGCCTACACTTCGGTGCCCGCATATGAACGACTATGCTTCTCTCCCCGTATTTCAGGTGCAACTTGCCGCCGAGGCAGACACCGTTGGCTTTGTATTGAATCGGCGGGTCGGCTTCTGCTGTCCACCCGAGGGGGAGTTCCAAGGGAATCTTCTCCGACGCTTCAGATGGATAGCGTTTCAGCTCAAAATCCCGCCCTTCCCGGAATGCTGAGAAGCCGAGGCCGGCGATGCGTCTCATCACATCGTCCCGCTCACTGGCCCATTGGACGCTGGTGTGGATGCTGGTGAGCCTTGGCAACGCAATCCCGGCCATCAGGCCGATCATCGCTATCACCACAAGGATCTCCAGCAGGGTGTATCCGGGCTTTGGAATGCTAGAGCGCAAGATATCCGATATCCTTGTCAAATCCCTTTCCCCCGGGTTTGGCATCGGCTCCGAGAGAATATAGGGCAAAAGGCTGACTGCCTCTGCCAGGAACATTGTACTGGTAAGGGGTTCCCCAAGGGTCTGTAGGGAGATGTTCGTCAAGATAAGGGCCACTCCAGAGTTGTTTGAGACGTGCATTCGCCGGCGGGTAATAGAGCAGCCGCATACCTTCCTGAATCGTCGGGAATCGGCCGATATCCAGATGCAGTGCCTGCAATGCCCCCCGGATCATCTTTACCTGGACATTGGCGGTCTTCACCTTCGACTTATCCACTTTGTCGAACAGCCTGGGGCCTACAAGCCCGGCAAGCAGTCCGATGATGACCAGCACCACCAGCATCTCCAAGAGCGTGAAGCCTTGGCTGGAGGAATTTGGACATCTGATCCCCGATAAAAGACGTCGGGGACAAGTTTTGAATCGGTTACGCATAAAAATTTCTCCTTGTTGTGACTTGTTCTTTCAGTTTGTGGTTCCGCCTCTCGGCGGTGCAACACCGCCGAGAGGCGGAACTACAAACTGAAGTGTCAGGGCCTATATTTGTTTAAGAAGCCTTCTATGAAATCTGTTCCTGAGTATCCTGCGGCGATCAACCCGAGCAGAAGATTCTTGTCAATCAATGAATCTATGAAGTTGATGGAGGCAAGTACCCCCACAACACCGCCGATAATAAGTCCAACGATCAGTTTGTCGTATTTGAGAAGCTCTGCCATGCGCTTTTTATCTGGCTGGCTTTGAGCTTCCTTTCTTACGCCAACGACGATCCTCAAACATTGGCCCACTGCACCGAGCAACCCCCCCAAAGCAAGAATCCCGAGAATATGCAGAGGACTGCTTTTTGTTTTTGTGCCATTGCCAGCAGATGGATTGGCAGACACATGATCTGGATTTTGATCGGTCTGATTTTGCGCCAATGCTGGTGAAAGGCAAAGAATGAAAAGCGTCAGTGAAAGGATGAAAATGATCTTCATGATGTTTATCTCCGGGTGATGGGTGATGGGCACGATGGGCTATCGGCGATGGGCTATCGGCGATGGGCTATCGGCGATGGGCTATCGGCGATGGGCTATCG
>JAOZRQ010000229.1:0-6220 GCA_029940115.1 Desulfobacterales bacterium | reverse complement strand
CGATGGGCTATCGGCGATGGGCTATCGGCGATGGGCTATCGGCGATGGGCTATCGGCAATGGGCTATCGGCGATGGGCTTATCGGCGATGGGCTATCGGCGATGGGCGATGGGCTATCGGCGATGGGCTATCGGCGATGGGTTTCTTCTTCTTGGATACCCCAATGCTCTCGCCCCTAGCCCATAGCCGATAGCCCCTAGCCCATCAAGCCACTTCCTTGTATGAGTCGCCATTGACTTCCATTATGGTCATGAGAGATTTCAATATGTCGTCATGCATTTGATCCGCTATGTCCGGCACTTTTTCTGCGTCTGTCATATTTGAATACTCTCTCAATCTTCTCTGAACCATTTCTTTGTCATTAGGCGGTTTTTTTTCAGCCATCTGTTCCTCAAAATGTTGGATAATCCCTCTGGCAAAGTCCGCCGTTTCCTGATCCAATTCGTCGATTGAAGATTGACATGTCAGACAGTCGTCAATCTTCTTGGATATGGTTTCAGAGAGATCCGTCTGCTCTTCATGAATTTTTTGAAACGATTTTTTCAGGCCGTCCTTGACTGGCGAGAGTTTATTCTGAATATTCTTCTGTATGGCCTCCCTACGTTCTTCCGTTTTCCCCATGATTCGTTTGAACAAATCAGTGATGACTCTTTCGACTTCATCGTTTGGCGCATTCTTTTTTAAGGGTCGAAGTCCTTTTTCAGGAGACCGGAATGCTTCTTTCTGAAGCCTATCTTCATCTTCTTGGATGGATTCTGTAAGCGCACTTTTCAGACCCCTAAATTCAGCGTCAATCTCTTTCAAGCCATCTTTTATGCTGCCATTGACATCTTTGATTTTCTTGTTGATGAAAGTCAAGTCCTGATGGTTTCCAATGTCCCGCTTCAGATCTGCCAAAGTGTCAAGCCTGCCAAGCATTTTCAGCATCAATACAGCCAAGGTGTTGACCTCTTTTTCAGATTTGCGGAGCGTATGGCTGAGATGGTTGAAATTTTTTCCCATCACCTTGTAAAAGAAATGGTAGGTGTAGATTAGTGTGAAGAGAACACCTAATATGATACATATGATGTTCATGTCTTATTGCCTCGTGGTTTTTGAGGAAGTTTGTTTGTTAATCCGACCACCCATCACCTTCCACGCATCAAATGAGTATATTTCTGCCACAAACCAGAAGATCGGTCAATGGGGTAAAGAGAGTATTGTCAACACTCATTCAACGCATACTAATCTGTCAAAGAGAGTATGCTCTCCTGTCCTTCATTTCAGAAAATTCGCTTCCGGAGATCAGTGAAATTACGTTGTTTCATGCGTCTCTACGGGACTGAAACAGTTCGGGCATATCCGATACCCGGCAATGAATTGCCGGGCCATTCTCAGATGTCCCTGACGAGACAAAAAGCGGGGTCGCATATCCGAACCCCGGCAATGAATTGCCGGGCTATTTCCGAACCCCGGCAATGAATTGCCGGGCTATTCTCAGATGTCCCTGACGGGACAAAGCGGGGCCGGTTTACGACCTGGTCAACTTTCATCTTCCGGATGGCAGGATATGTTATCATGCTGATGCGCTCCATGAGAGTCACGAGATGGATGAGGAGAGGCGTTCGTCATGGGAACAGACTCGCTCCGCGTCTGAAAGAGCCGGCAAATTCATGGTGGATGCCAATCAGGCCACGGAGCGAAAGTTCAAACACGTCTCGGACAAGAAGAGGCATGAGCATGGTGATGCGTATTTGACGGAGAGTGTGACTGAGTTGGAAGATTCCCATGAGAAAGGCTGCCTGTTTGGGACACGGGCCGTCCGGGTCCATTGGGACAATCAGCGAAAGGCGGTGCTGATCACCAGTCTGTCAAGGGAGACCTTCTCCTCCGACAATGTTGTGAGATCCCATTTTGACAGATGGCCGATGCAGGAACTGACCTTCAGGGGCATGAAAAGCCAGGTGAACATTCATCGGGTCGTCGGATATGGAAAAAGATCGGTGGACAATGTGACCGTCATGAGGAAAATTGAACAACTTCGGAGTCAAATCCGGAAACTTGAGGACACCTTGGCAGAACCGTTGCGCCAGATCAGGGAACTCGGGGAGGCTCTGCAAGCCCGAGTCAATGAGGGGGGGGGCATGCCGGGAGAAGTCCCCAGTCGTGGATGGGAAACGCAGTCTTTCTGAGCATGATGCCCCCATGTTCAAGAAAATTCAGAGGGAAACAGGTCGTCTCAACAGGAAAATCGGCAAACTCAGGCAGGCAGATGCGAAATTGTCCACCTCATTGCAAAAGAAACGAAATGAGCTTGCCAGGATCATTGACAAACAACAGATTTGTCGGGTGGACCTGGAACTGGACCAGATCATGACCTGTTTCAAGATTTCCTTTGCGAACATCTGTTGTCATTTGCTGACGGAATGCCTTCATGGGGAGAAGATGACATTGCAGCGTCCGTCTGAGAGTGTCTTTGGGCTTCGCGGACAGATGCGCATTCAGAATGGCCAACGGCATGTCCTGATTGAGAGAAATCCGAAACAAGAGGCATCCGCCTTTGATGTCATCAATCATATGGAGATCAAAGACATCAATGGACATATCTATAATTTCGACTTCCCACCCGAACCAGGACATCGCGTCATGGACCCATCCAAATGATCACAGTGTCCCGCCTTGGGCAGGAAGCCAACTTGTCTGATTTAATTTGTCAAAATAATGCAAATAGCCGAAAGTCATGTTCTATGATGTTTTGAACATTCGGATTTCAGATTTGTTTCGGATTTCGACATTCGGATTTTATGAAACTTATGACCCCAAAAAAGGAGGTAAAAAATGCCCTTAAACTGTGTGATGGCCATCTTTTGGGCGGCTTGTCTGGGACATGTTTTCAACTGCTGATCCATACATACGCAAGAAGGAGATATTATGATTTCTGTCAATATGGAAAAAGCTGCTCTGAGCTTACCCCAACTGATTCATAACACATTGAAGAACTCAAACTTCATCCTTCATCCTTCAAACTTCATCCTTCAAACTTCATCCCTCAAACTTCGTCCCTCAAACTTCGTCCCTCAAACTTCATCCCTCAAACTTCGTCCCTCATTCATCCTTCATCCTTCAGACTTCATCCTTCATCCTTCATCCTTCAGACTTCAGACTTCATCCTTCATCCTTCAGACTTCATCCTTCAGACTTCATCCTTCATCCTTCATCCTTCAGACTTCATCCTTCAAACTTCATCCTTCATAACAGCCTCCCGCCATTTCCGCACCGAATTGATCAGCCAAACCCGCTCGCATTCTCTGAGCGTTTCAAGGGTGACAATCCCCTCTTTTATTTCTCCCTGCTCCAGCAGCCATGAGCGAAACGTGCCCCCAAGCAATCCGCATCGCACGGGCGGGGTAATCCGCTTCCCATTGCGTTGGACAACGATGTTGGCGATGGTGGTCTCTGTTATTTCCCCCCGCTCGTTATGTAGCATCACGTCGTCACACTCAGGGCAGTTCTTCTTTGCGGTTTCGTAAACTTGGCGATGCGTGGTCTTGTGATACAGAAACGGATCATCAGAACGGATGGGACCGAGGGATAAGCGGACGGAGGCAGGTCCCGATGAGGCCTCGATGTCTAGGGGGATGGACTCACAGGAGATGTGCCCCTCCTTTGAAATCAGCAGTCTGACTCTGTAAGTCCCTCTTTTGTCGAGCGTATTGCTCAGATATCCGAGTTCTTTTCTGACTTCCCCGGCATCCAAGGGAAAATCGAAATATGTCGCGCTCGCTTCCAGCCGGCGGATGTGGTGGTCCAGAAGAAAATACCCCTTCCCCGGCTCCCAGAGCAACGTCTCCAAAAGTGAGAAATCGGGCCGTTTCTCAGTCAGGATGTATGCCTTGATCCGGCATTCCTCGTATTCGTCCTCGGTATCCGAATCCCACACAATCCCGCCGCCAATCCCGTACTCCGCCTGTTCCGTCTCTCTGTCGATCATCACCGTGCGGATGGCGATGTTGAACTGGGCCCGCCGATTCGGGGCAATCTGCCCGATGCAACCGGTGTAAACATGGCGCGGGGTCGTCTCCAGCTCCGCAATGACATTCATGGTGCTCGGTTTGGGCGCGCCGGTAATGGATGCACACGGGAAAAGCGCGGTCATCATTTCGGAGAGGGCCGCGTCTGTTTTCGCGGTTACGCTGGAGGTCATCTGCCAGACCGTCGGATATTTCTCAATGTCAAAAAGGCGGGGCACCTGAACGCTGCCGGTGACAGCGACCCGGCCGGCGTCATTTCGGATCATGTCAACGATCATCACGTTCTCCGCCCGATTTTTCACGGAATGATACAGCCATCGGGCTTGGGCTTGGTCCTCTGAAAGGGTGGGGCATCTGGGGGCCGTCCCTTTCATGGGGCGCAACATCAGTTCCCGCCCGTTCAACTGGAAAAAAAGTTCCGGCGAGCTTGAGCAGATCACAAATCTGCCGGTATCAATGTACGCGGCATATCTCGTCTGCTGAACCCGCATCAGTTCAAGGAAAAATCGCCAAGGATCCCCTGAAAACCGCGCATGAAGGCGAAAGGTGTAGTTCACCTGATAGGTGTTTCCCTTGGCGATATGATCTTTGATTCGGGCAATCGCCTGATCATAGGTGTCTTTGCTCACCGACGGATCCCAGTGGGCCGGTGCGTGGCGGATATCCCCGGAGAGAAGGGGAAGAGCGATCTTCTCAGGTTCCGGGTAAAGCGCGAACCATAACAATGGAAACGCATCCGGAGGATGCACCCGAAGGGATGCGTCAAACGCGGAAGAGGCTTCATAACTGATAAAACCGACTGCATAAAGGCCTTGGTTTTCCACCGCTGCCTCCACAGATTTCAGCGCGGGCAGAACATCTTCCACCCGGGTGGCCGCAATCACCTCAGACGGCCCTGAGAAACGAAGCCATCCTCCTTTTGCCGCGTCTTGAATGATGGATGTGTTGGTCATGATGGCTGATGTTTGAAACTGCCTTAGATTTCCTGATTCCAACTCGTCAGTCCTAAGTTCTCATAACATGCTGAAATCATTGATGCCAGAAAGACAGGCGCGAAATGCTCGGTGCCAATGATCTCAGGCAGTTGCCGGAATGCTTTTCAGAACTTCCAGAGAACTTGGGACTGTCGAGATTCTAAGTACTCGATGATCAAGTTTCGGTCAAAAAGCCTGTCATTCCTGCGAACGCAGGAATCCACCTTTGGGGATCAGAGGGCAGTGGATTCCTGCTTTCGCAGGAATGACAGAAAAAAACTTGATGATCGAGAAGTAAGTAATTAATTGGCCATAAAATGGAACCAGCAGATGACACACAGTCATTTTCAGAAAGAAACCCGGTTTCAGGTTTCAGGGGACTGGGCCGATCGGGTTTCATGGCGCGACACGGTGCCAGAAACCGGGTTTCCCTGTTCTTTATAGATCTACTGATTTTCCCTGTCAGAGGCGGTCTGGACAGCGAACTCAGATCCGCAACCATTTTTCAGCAACAGCCTTCCTGCTCACGGCATTTTCATATCCCCACACTGCCAGAAAAACCCAGATTAACACCGAGAAAACCCGTTGTCAAGAATGGGAACCTGATGATGAACATAAAATGGACTTTTTGTTTCATGATCTCTCTTGCTCCTTCCATCGGGTAGCCGAAACAATACCGTGGGCTGTGTACAGGACAAAAAGTCGCGAAGGGCGGGAAACCCGGCTTTTTCCCAAACAGGCGGAATCCCCAACTGCCGGAAAAAGCCGGGTTTCCCTCCTCAATCATTTTTTTTGTCCTGTACACAGCGACTTTCCATATTTTTTTTGAAGGATGTCTTTATTATTCATGGAAAAGTCTTGACAAGCCAGAATCATACATGCTACAAGAAAAAGTGACTGAGTGCTCGTTCAGATTATTCACAGATTTCTGAAGAGGCTTTTCGGCTTAGAAATAGCGTGTTTTCAGGCAAAAGCCGACTTTCTGTTCCATGGACAGAATGGAATCGTGTATGATGCCCTGAGTTTCATCCTTAATATATACCCGGATCCAGTTTGAAGGGTGGAGGTGAAAAAGTTTGTCCCTGACATCAAGGACAACATCCAAGTCAGAGATTTTCGCATTTTGAAAAAGGCCTTTTGTCTCTTTGAAAAAGGCCATTTGTCTCTGCTCTCATCGGGCAGAAGGGCAAACTGGGAGAGAGGGATGGAGAACTTATGAATTGGTGTGGAAGGTGT
>JAOZRQ010000760.1:552-2673 GCA_029940115.1 Desulfobacterales bacterium | reverse complement strand
ATTTAGGGGAGCCCGTAAACTTGAACCTGAACTTGAACCTGAACTTGTGCTTGAATTTGCCCGCAAATGAATATGTTCACGTTCGGGTTCACGTTCACGGACAGGGCCTCCCCGAAAAGCGTTATAACCAGCTTCATCCTTCATCCTTCATCCCTGATTATAACGGATTTACTCAAAAACGACACCTTGCAACGATGGGGCAGGTTTTGTCTGCGTCCATCTGCGGTCTCACATGATCGGCAAACCGCGGATGGACGCGGATGAGCCTCTGATGCCGCAGGGCCGGTTCCCGACTTTTCTGCCGGCACAGGAATTTCCGCACCGGGGCATTGACAGTCGGAGGTTTGCAGGGAGAAGGTGTCGCTTTTGAGGATTTAGGGGAGCCCGTAAACTTGAACTTGAACTTGAACCTGAACTTGTGCTTGAACTTGCCCGCAAATGAATATGTTCACGTTCGGGTTCACGTTCACGTTCACGTTCAAGTTCACGTTCAAGTTCACGTTCAAGTTCACGTTCACGTTCACGTTCACGTTCAAGTTCACGTTCACGTTCACGTTCACGTTCACGTTCAAGTTCAAGTTCACGTCCGAAAAGACGCTGCCCGCTCTCTCAGAATCCCCTTTAATCTCTCAACAGAAGACCGCCGCCACTTCTTCATATCCTTTGTATTACAGAAGTAAACATTGACAACTGATCCGAATTCTTGCTGATTCTTTATCTTAAATCTGATTTCGGGAAAATATCTGTCCTCTGATCTGATTCCGAAAAGAGATCTCACCTGGTCCCACTTCACAACGATCCCGAACACGGAGAGCATGACCACCACATCAAGGAGCGATATACGCTCTTTTATTATGATAAGCCCCAGATCAACGCCGACCGCGGCAATTAGGCCCGTGATGATTCTGGATGCCCCCCTCAACATTTTGTTGAACATTCCTTCCGGAACAATGATCACAGAATCATGCGGCGTCTCAACACTTGCAAAATCGGACCAGAGATCAAAAGAGGTGGCCAAGGCCTGTCCCAAGGATTTGTATCTGCTCCCATAAGCCCTTCCGAATTTTATCGCGTCTTTGACCGGCAGTCTTTTCTGCCCTTTGTAATTGTAAAATCCCCCCCCATTGTCACTGACCGATATCCGCTTATATTTTCCCAGGACGATTTTAATGACACACAGGCCGATTCCGCTTTTCACATGCTGGTGAATATTCTCCAGCAGGCATGCCGCGGCGCACATCTCCCTTCTATTCAGGACAGAGGCGTAATTCGCTTTCATATACTCATAAAACTGCTGGTACTCATTTCCTTTGACAGACCGAATATCCACTTTGATATCTCTGAGACGCTTTTTCTCCATATCAGGGCCAGCAATGACAAAGGTATAGGCATAAGGCATATTCTCCAATTGCATTCTGATCTGGTTAAACTCGCGCCAGTCTGCGTCATGATCTTCATAATAGGGCATTGCCTCCTCTGCTTGATGGAGCAGTTCATCCACTTGGTCCTTGGATGAGGATTCCGACGTGTTTGCATACTTCTCAGAGGGAATGGTCATATTAAAAGGCTCCTGCAATGTTTGTAGTTCCGCCTTTAGGCGGGGGAAGCCGCCTAAAGGCGGAACTACACAACAGAGGGTCATCATTTGCCAACCTGTCGGACGCGAGCAAGACTTCTGCTCAAGCTTCTCAGCCAACTGCGCTATGAATTCTCATTCTTAAGAAAGTATCCAAAATCTGAGTACAGGACAAAAAGTTGGGAATGGCGAGAAACCCGGCTTTTTCCCAAACTGGCCGACTTCCCAACTGCAGGAAAAAGCCGGGTTTCTTTTCACAATCACTTTTTTTGTCCTGTACACAGATCCAAAATATATTTTGTCACTTTAACAGGCTATTCTGATCTTGTCAAGTCAGGAAATTTTGCAGTTCCGCCTTTAGACGGCCTCTCGCCGTCTGAAGACGGAATGACGAACTTTTTGTCATTGACAACTGTGTACAGGACAAAAAAATAAGTGGGAGAGAAACCCGGCTTTTTCCTAAAGGGGCCGATTCCTGCCAGAAAAAAGTCGGGTTTCTTTCCCATTTGACCTCCGGAGGTGCCAGAAACCCGGCTTTTTCCCAA
>JAOZRQ010000760.1:0-452 GCA_029940115.1 Desulfobacterales bacterium | reverse complement strand
GATTCCTGCCAGAAAAAAGCCGGGTTTCTTTCCCATTTGACCTCCGGAGGTGCCAGAAACCCGGCTTTTTCCCAAAGGGGCCGATTCCTGCCAGAAAAAAGCCGGGTTTCTTTCCCATTTGACCTCCGGAGGTGCCAAGAAACCCGGCTTTTTCTTGCAGTTCTGTGGGACATGAAATCCTGGAAAATTTCTGGCCGAATACTTAAAACAACTTGACAATTCATTTGCGAAGACCTATAGTTTCTTTTAAATGTGAGGATGCCCTTGTTTAACCTTAAAAAAATAAGGAGAGTTTATGAGAAAGAGAGGTATTTCAACTTTGTGTGTCCTGCTTCTGCTCTGTGTGACAGGGATATCCCCTGCCGCGGATGTCAAGAACCCGGACACATTCGTATTCGCTTCCTACGGCACACTCCGTACGCTTGACCCGAGCGTGGGCTATGATGTGGTGA
>JAOZRQ010000228.1 GCA_029940115.1 Desulfobacterales bacterium | reverse complement strand
CCATCTCCTGAAACCCTTGGAAGATGGGCTCACATAGGGGTGCGAAACTTGAGTACTTATACTTGAACTTGAACTCGAACTTGCCCACAAATGAACATTCAAGTTCACGGGTACGCTCACGGGCAGGCGGCCTCCCCGAAAAGCGTTATAATCAGAATCATTTTTTTTGTCCTGTACACAGATGGCCAAGTTACTTAATAGGAACTGAAAACCCAAAGAAATAATGATGAACTTTCAAGAACATTACCCGAGAATCTCCGATTATGACGTGAATGTGGCCGACGCGAGAGGCTGCTCGCCGCTTTTTTCCGCCCTGTGTCAAGGGCATCCCGCGCAGGATCGTCAGATGATTTCACTCTTGTTGGAAAACAAGGCCGTCATCAGAAACGGAAAGACAACGCCCCAGATTCCAAAACGGCTGACCCAATATGCGAACGCGGCGAATCTTCACCGGATTTTCCAAGCCTATCACACCCATTTCGGCTCCTCCCTTGACAAGGGGATCATCGTTGAAGTGGGGGCAGGAGACGGATACCTGAAATATCTGCTCTCCCTGCTGGACGACAGAATCATGAAGGCCATCCAAGAGAGGATTATGGAGACGGAGATATCCAAAGATATTGTCCTGAATCACGCGCTTAATGGAAAATATATGATCAACAGAGGGATCAGTGATCTGGTGGGGCACTTTGGAAAGGCATTCACTCCGTGTGTGGTCAGCATGAATGTCGTGGACACGTTTTCTCAAAAAGACTTGGTTCAGGCCATGGCCTGCATATCCGATCTGCTCACGGAAGGGGGGATATTTCTGCATATCATGACATCGGCCATCCATCCCCATGTCTTCTGCGACGTACGCGATGGCCATCCCGGAGACGCGTTTCTCCCGTTTTGCCAGAAGGGGCATATCGGCCTGAGAGTCATTCCCCATGGCATGACGCTTCCCGAGGAAATCGGCTCTCCGACCCGGGAGGTGGAAGGACTGTCGAGAATGTTCGCCCGAAAATCCCAAGGCTTTGTCACCTATGCCGAGAACATCACGGACGTGCTGAGACGCCGGCAGGTGCAGACTCCGGCAATCCTGTTCAAGAGGTTTTCCATTGCAAAGATCAGACAAGCCCTTGAAGCAACAGATTTCAAATGCCTCTGGCAGGAGGAGCTGACCTCAGGCGTACAGGTCCCCCGCAGTCCTCATCATGACAAATTTCCCGGCATGAACCTCTTCAACAACGTCTTGGGCACCCTGATAACCACCACACTGTCTTCAGAACAGGCGATTCCACCGGACACGGTGATTGAACGCGCAACCGCCATCGTGGTCATGGCCCAAAAGAGAAGCCGAGCCGCACGGCAACTAGTCAAAGGCCGTTCCGTCACCTTCACCGCATTCGGGCGTGAGAACGTGCCCGGCGTGTTGACAGGTGAGGTGAACCCTCAGGGGCAGTGGGAGATTGGCTTTGACCATGAGAAGATCAAGCGGCAATTTCAAAAGGATTATGATTTTCAAAGAGAGACCCGACGCACCCCGGTGGTTTACCTTCATCCCTCATCCCTCATCCTTCTCAAAAACTGCTCCGTATGATGTTGTATATCGCGAGATAGAAATTCCCCTCTATCTCACGAAAAAGCACAAAGGTTCCCTTCTCCCCGACAAAGGGCCGCAATATCCAGGCCAGTTGGGTCGCGATGAGGACGTAGATCACATACCACGCTTTCACAACATGAATCTTGGGATGATACCAGCTCCGCATGGTCAGATATCGCATCCCCTTCCAGAGCAGTCTCAGTCCGACGAGGCCGGCGATGCCGAACATGGTGACATTCAATACGCTCACGAATTTTTTGGCCGATGTCAGGATGATGAAAAAGAGAAGGATCGGCGACATGGACGCGAGGGTCATGCTCATCAGAAACGTCGAAGCCATCAGCATCGCCAGTATCTGTTTGAATGTCAGTTTGATTCCGAAAAGAATGTTTAACACATGTAGCATCGGCAGGCAGATGAACAGGGTTCCCAACAACAATGCGGGCACCTTGATCAGCGAGGCCAGAATTTGCCAATTTCCCGCAAAACAGCCGAGAAAAAGCCCGTAACATGCTGAACAGAGGAGTGAATATAACAGGAAATATTTGATCTGACTGTCCAGTTCCTGTTCCGAGGATATCTTCTCAAAAATATACTCCCGTTCACGCAAAAGTGCTTGGGCATAGCTGTAAGTTTTGAGCTTCTTGAGACGCTCCTCATCTGGGGAAGATATGGGATCAAAAACCAACAATGCCTCACATCTCGGACATGAGGTGAGCCCTTTGAGGATCTCCGCCCCGCAACTCGGGCAGATGATCTCCTCCTCCTCTTTTTGCCCATGCCGGTCAAGGTAAAAATTGTATATCTCGTAGATGACACCGCATTCAGGACATTCCGTGTCCTCTGGTTCACGTTCAAAACCGCATTTGGGACAATTTTCCATAATAGCCCCCTTTGTGAAAGGATGAAATATGACTGGTTCCAACGGTTTTTGTGGTTTCCGACGCGGGCTGGGAATTGTGATCCGCGGATGAACGCGGATGAACGCGGACGGCCCGTGTGCCGGGGCCCATCCGCGGTCTGTCCCTCCCGTTCCGGACCGGCCTTCAGGATCGTGACCGTCTGAGATCACACGCAACCACAAAATCCGTTAGAAATATGAAGGATGAAGGCTCCTTCATCGTAAGTATTCGGTAAAATCCGTCGACCTCACCCCCACGCTCGGTTCGGATTGACAAATCCGAACCGCCATCCCCGCCGGATTTGGCAATCCGGCGTGAGCGGACATGGGGTTTGCCGAACATTGACAAGTTCGAGGCGCCATCCCGCCGGATTTGGCAATCCGGCGTGAGCGGGCACGGGGTTTACCGAATATTTACCCTTCATCCTTCTCTGAGAATTGCTTCCAACACCGATCCGCCGATTGCCCTTGCCTTGTCAGAGATCGTGTAACAGTAGTCTCCATTTCCCCTGGGGTCAACATCCCCGATCTTCATCCCTTGATGCGTCGGGAATCCGGGTCGGATAAGCCCTCTGAGCACGCCGTCAATTTCTGCCCGGATGTCCTTTCCCTCCACATACCCGACAATTTGGCCGCATATGACCGGATCACCGATGGCCCTTTCGGCCCGGAACATGCCAGCCTTCGGCGATCTCAGCACCCGTTTCTCAGTATGTCCGCAGATATCTCCCGGAATCCCGGTGTTCGACGCCGCGCGGCCCGAGGTGATGACTCTTCCCAGATCATGGCCTCTGTTGGTCTCTATGACCATATGAACCTCCTCCCCTGCGACGAATCCCGGGCCCAAGCCGATGACCCGCCTCGCATCCGCCACGGTTGTCCCCAGATTCTTCTTGGCCAGAATCGCGTCCACCACCGTGTGGGGCCGCATCTTCCCAATCGCCTTCCATTCCGGATCAACGAGAACGGCGATCTTCCCCTTGTCCCAAGCATCCCGGATATCTTCTGCACAATGGACCCTGACCGCCTCGACCCCTTCAACCGTCTTCCGGCCGTCATGGACCGCCTCGCAAAAGGAGACCTCCCGCCGGACAGCCAAGGGAGAGGGGGTTTCCATCATAAAGATGTTCCGAAAACAGGCCATATGGAGACGCCACGCCACACCGGTACCCATCTCCCCGGCCCCCTTTATTCCAATCATCAGTTCATCCTTCATCCTTCACCTTTAAGTACTTGGCCATAAATTTTTCTGTTCTTTGTGCCTTGCGCCTTTGTGTGAAACAAAAATCCTGAAAAACTTTTGGATAGGTACTTATCCTTCACCCTTCATCCTTCATCATTCACCCTTCACCCTTCACCCTTCATCCCTCACTTCCCAAACGGACAAATCGGATACTGACAGACCTCGCAACTCATACAAAGCCCGCCATGCCCCATCCCGGAAATTTCGTCCGGGGTGATCGCGTCTCCTGTTAGAATTCGGGGCAGCACCAGATCGAAAACCGTTGTCGGATGGTAGTAAACACATGCCGGCAACCCCAAGATGGGAACGCCGTCAAGGAGGGCATAGAGAAACATGGCTCCCGGGAGGATGGGCGCGCCGTAGAGGATGATATCGGCTCCCGCCTCCTGAATCCCGTTTCGTGTGGCGTCATCCGGGTCAACCGAAAGTCCGCCGGTGGTGAGAATCAGGTCGGATCCGATGGCCACGGATGCCCGAATCGCATCTGCGATGGCCTTGGGATCATCCGGAACCAAGGTCTTCTTGATGATTTCCGAGCCGCCATGCCTGATTTTGACGCCAACGAATTCATCGAAGCCGTCCGGAATCAGACCGTTGTACATCTCATCGCCAGTGACGATCGCGGCGACCTTCAGGTGCCGATAAGGCAATACCTGAATGACCGGATGAGATGCCGCGGCAACTCGCTCCAAGGTCTCGATCTTCTCCCGCTCAATCGTCAGAGGGATAATCCGGGTGGCCGCCACCGTCTGATCCGCTTGACAGGGGAAGTCGGTTTTGAGTGTGGCGAGGACGATGCTCTCCATCCGATTAATCTTGAGAAGCCCTTCGGCATTGATCTTGAGAAGTCCCGCCGTCTTGGCCACAATGTTCGATTTTCCCTCGCGAGGGTCGGTCCATCGGATCCCCTCCCCGCAGACCGCCTTTGCAATCCGCAACGCGGCCTCATCTTCGTGAAGCTGATCCGCTGAAAGATCAAGGATATAGAGATGGCGTTTTCCCAGCTTGAGCAGTTCGGGAATATCCTCTTCTCGCACAATATGACCTTTTTCAAATCCGACTCCCTTGAATTTTCCGGGAATGATGCGCGTGATATCATGTGCGAGAACCATCCCCACAGCATCTTCAATACAGACTTTCTTCATCATAATTCATCATCCCTCATTCTTCATAAACTGACTCAGGGGCCTTACCGCATAATGCCCTTTCAGACCTCTATTTCCAACCCGTCATAAGCCATGCTGATATCCAGCGGATAAGACGCGTCATAAATAGATGCATATTTTAGGGTATCTCTCAGAATCTTGTCAAGCATTTCGTCACCGTGCGTCGGTTCACAATGATACATGCAAAGGTGTTTGACACCTGCCCGGATCGCCATCTCCACCCCTATGATGTTGCTCGAATGTCCCCAATCCTGTTTCACATAGATGGCATCCACCAAGGAATACTGGGTGTCAAATATCAGCACGTCCGCGTTCCTGAAGAAATTCAGATACGGCTCAACATCTGCGTCATCCTTATGTTCGGAATCGGTGGAGTAAACGATCACCTTCCCATCCTTCTCAAGACGATACCCAAAGGATTTCTGAGGATGATTCTGCTCCATCCCTTGCACCTGAAAACCGGCAATTTCATATGCCTTTCCCAGCTCAAGCTGATGAAATGCTTTTTCCGCCTGCATATAGCTGAAAGGTACGGGGAAACAGGGCGGATTCTGCTGATTGACAAAAATCTGCTCCATATCATCGCGGAACCCGTAAAAGTCTATGCGGTTTCCCTTGATGAAGGCCGGAACAAAAAACGGAAATCCATGGATGTGGTCCCAGTGGAAATGGGACATGAGGATATGGAAACGGTGCGGGCCCTTTCCTGACCATAAGACATGATTTCCGAAATCTCGCAGTCCCGTGCCGCAGTCGCAGAGAAGGTATTCCTTTCCATCCCTTATTTCGACACAGGACGTGTTCCCTCCATAGCTTCCCCAGACAGAGAAGGGAAGATGCGTGTCTATGAACTGTTCAATCTCCGATTTTGATTTGAACTTATACTTTTCTGCCGCTTCAATGGCTCTGTAAATCTTGTATCTCACCGTCTCCGCTCTCATTGAGGCCGGCAGAGACCCGCGGCCACCCCATATTATGACTTTCATAGCATAAACCTTGCCGATATGTTTCCGTTAAAATAAGGTTCTGGACCCAGAATCTCTCATCCCCCCAATATCCCTTGAACTGCCAGTTTCGCCAGCTTCAGAAAAGGCTGGGGATAAAAGAACAGGAGGATGGAGGCCAATGCCGTCAATTTCAGCGGGATCAGACACCAGGGCGGGGCTTCCTGAACCTTGTCTTCAAACAGGGACGCCTCAGGTGTGCAGAAAAAGGCTTTGTAAACAACGGGCAGAAAATAGGCCGCGTTCAGAAGCGAGCTGGTCAGAAGGACCAGCAACATGACCCATTGATCGGCCTCAAGGGTCCCGAGCACCAGATACCATTTGCTGATAAACCCACCGCAGGGCGGAAGCCCGATGACGCTCAAAGAGCCGATGAAGAAGGCGGTCATGGTGATGGGCATCTGCTTTCCGATCCCGGTCATCTCGCTGATATGTTTCTTTCCGGTGGCCACAAATATGGCTCCCGCGCAGAAAAAGAGGGTGATTTTGCCAAACGCATGCATGGCAATGTGCATCATCCCTCCTGCCATCCCCTTGGGGGAAAGGAGGGCCGCGCCGAGCACGATGTAGGCGAGCTGGCCGATGGTGGAAAACGCGAGCCGGCGTTTCAGTTCATCTTGAGACAGTGCGATGAGGGAAGCCGTGATGATGGTGAATGAGGCGACATAGCAGATCACGGTGTCGAAATGAAGGGACGAGAGAAGATCGGTCCCGAATACCCAGATGATGACCCGGAAAACACAGAACACGCCCACCTTCACCACCGCGACCGCATGCAGCAGCGCGCTCACCGGCGTCGGTGCGACCATCGCGGCGGGCAACCAGGAATGAAAGGGCATGATCCCGGCTTTGGCAAATCCGAACACGAAGAGAAGCAGGAGAATCAGCAACACGGTGGGGGATGCATCAGCTGCCATGAATCCCTGACCTGAAAATTCAAGGGTCCCGGTGAGATGGTAGGTGACAAGCATGGCAGGGAGCACAAACCCGATGGAGGACCCGACAATATATAAAAGGTATTTCCTGCCCGATGTTCTGGCCTTCCTGTCCTGATGATGCGTCACCAAGGGATATGTGGCAAAGGAGAGCATCTCATAGAACAGGTACAGGGTCAGCAGATTTGCCGAAAAGGCCACGCCGATGGTCGCGGAGAGGGAAAGCGCAAAAAAACAGAAATAGCGGGTCTGGCTGTGCTCGTCCAATCCTCTCATGTATCCGATGGAATAGCCGGATGTGACAATCCAGAGCGAGGAGGAGACCAGCGCGAACAGGATCCCGAAGGCATCCACTCGGAATTTGAGGGCCAGTCCGGGGAGGACCTTTGCGATGGTGCATTCGATTACCGCGCCATCAAGAATAAGAGGGACCATTGAGGCCACCACCAGAAATTTGGCGATGGCCGCGATGAATGTCCAGCCTTCACGAAGGTTGGGCCGCTTGCCGCTCAGAATGATAAACGGAATCACCCCCAACGAGATCAGTACAGGAACAAGAGGTCTTACAGAGTCAATCGTTTCCATATAAATTATCCATCATTATGGTTGATCAGCATAGTCACATTCGGTTCGGACTTCGGCGTGAGCTCAGTCGAACGATTGGCAAATCCGAACTCCCACCGCCTCGGTTCGGATGTGGCAAATCCGAACCCTCACGCTTCACCCCTCACGTTTCACGCTTCATTTCAGCAACTTCTTGAGATAGGCCCCCCATATCGAGCCATGACCCAATGCAGAGACAAAGCACCATCCCTCCTCTTCCTCAACTTTGATGGTACAGGTGTCTGTGTCTTCAGAGCCATGGGTGTCGGTAACTGTCAACTTGAAAGTGATGTGATCCTCTTCCTCGCTGATGTCAATTTCCGGTGCCTCGAAGCTCGCGTAAATTTTGTCCGAATTGGATATCGTCACAGAGGTGCCATCAGTCTGAGTCCACTTGTAAGTGGCAATGCCATAATCCGGATCGGTGGATCTGGATCCGTCCAGCGTGACATTGGCCCCCTCTTCCACCGTCCGATCATCGCCTGCGTTTGCGGTGGGCTTCCGATTGGCGGTATTTCGGCCGGTGTGTCTCATGTCATGGCGGAACATGGGCCAGGAAGAATCTTTCAGCAAGCCTTCTGAACTGCTTTCCACAGCCGACAGGGTTCCGTCTCTGGATCCGATGTAAACCGTCTGGTCAGGACTGATCACCGGCGAGGAGACGCTCTCACCGATTTCAAGCCTCCATTCCTCGGATCCGTTGGCATTCACCGCGTAAAGATATCCATCAGAAGAGGCCACATAGACCACACTGTCAGACCCGATGGCTGGGGACGATCGGATCGCGCCGCTTGTGGGAAAGGTCCATCTCGCTTCTCCAGATGAGGCATAAATGGCATGGAGATGATCTCCTGCACCGACATAGATGGTCCCGCCAGCAGTGGTCCCGCCAACAGTGACGGCCGGCGAAGAGGATACCGCCGCCGCTTCAGTCGGGTAGGTCCATTTGACGCCTCCATCATTGGTTCCCACCGCGTGGAGCTGGCCGTCATCGGATCCCACATAGATGACGTTGCTGGCAATGGCCGGAGAGGATGAGAGGGGGCCATCTGCGGCATATGTCCATTTCTCCTCTCCATCATCCGTATCAATCGCGTACACGTGATGATCTTTTGATCCCACATGGATGACACCGGTCGCGCTGAGGGCTGGTGATGAGGAGACCGGGCCGGCGGTCTCATATTGCCAGATCTCCTTGCCTTTGGAATCAATGGCATAGACGCGGTGATCAGCCGAGCCGACATAGAGGTTTCCATTGGCATCGATCGCGGGGGATGAGGAGATCGCGCCCTCCGTCTGAAACCGCCATTTTCTTGAGCCGTCAGAATTCACCGCATAAAGATGGGTGTCCGCTGAACCGACATAGATGGTCCCCTCGGCATCAATCACAGGGGAAGATGAGACAGGGCCATCGGTCTGGTATCGCCACTGTTCCTCCCCGTTGGAACGGATCGCGTAAAGGCAGCCGTCATCTGATCCCACATAGACATTGCCGCGAGGGCCGATCACAGGCGAGGCGTTGATCTCACCTCCCGCGGAAAATCGCCATTTCAGCGTCCCAGGGTCGCCCCATGAGGGAGCGGAAAGGAGCATGCTGAGAATCAAACATGCGGATGTGTAAAGAATAGATGGAAATCCGGTTCGTTTTTTTACCATGGGTGTCTCCTTATCTGCTTGTACAGGACAAAAACTTCACATTTAAGATCATCAGTAGATCTAAAAGGACAAAGAAACCCGGTTTCTGAGACGGCACCGCGTCATGGAAACCTGACCGCCCAATCCCCTGAAGGCTGAAACCGGGTTTCTTTCTCATCAAACTTTCATATCTGGAAGGTGTTTGAAAACTCCCTTGCCCGAAACTGGGGCATGGGCAGAGGGGTAGCAGGTGTTTTCAAACACCTTCTACTGATCATCACTTTGGCGGTGGCTTTCATTTGATCATCACGTTTTTCCTGCAAACGCAGAAATGACAAGCCTCTTGCCGGGATGGGTCAGAAAACTTGATCATCGGGTTTCACCCCTCAAGGGAAATTTCCATCTGCTGATCAAGGGTTAAAGGCCTCCATCCGGTTCGGATTGCCCAACCGAGCGGGGATGTTCATCATGATTCGGTGAGCATTTTGTCGCACAGGATCCGTGTGAAAAGGCCATTTTTCAGAAACATGGCGATGGGGCTATCGGTCTCTCTTGGATGTCCCCAATCCGTTCGGCCATTGCCCCATTGCCATCATCCATTGCCCCTTGCTCAAAAAACTTGATGATCAAGTGGAAAGAATTGCATAAATTGGAATCCATGTCAATCAAAAAACTTGGTTTCTTTTCCAGTCTCTGGATTCTGGAGTGGGCGAGCGGAGAGGGACGAGGGGTGAGCGGCGAGCGGCCGGGTACTTATCTTCTCTTTGGATTCTGAATGATCGCTCCCGCCGGATTGGCAAATCCGGCGACTGTGGCGGTTCGGATTTGGCAATCCGAACCGGGCGACACCCCAACGCTCGCGGGGGATTGCCAAATCCCCCGCCCGTGAGACAATTTGCAAAATTGTTCCACACGGCTTCGGGTTTGCCAACCCGAACCGAGCGTTTATTTCATGCTCGCGGGGGATTGGCAAATCCCCCGCCCGTGAGACAATTTGCAAAATTGTTCCACACGGCTTCGGGTTTGCCAAC
>JAOZRQ010000759.1 GCA_029940115.1 Desulfobacterales bacterium | reverse complement strand
AAAACTTTTCTTCCCGGTGTTTGTCGGAAAGCGTGTTTTTCTGACATAAGCCTGCAAGTATGTCCAGTAAGCCCTTTCATTTATTGCGTCAAAAAGTATGAGTATGACAGGCATGGGTTCGTTTATCCAGATTTCCAGATACTCAATCTCAAACGGATAGGAATATCCCTCGCTTCTGCGGTATTTTCCGATGTTATCGGTGGATTTCAGTTGCAAATATTCCGTTTTCAAACTCTCCGTTGTCGTCATAGCAATATATCTGGAGGTCATATCCGTAATCCGCCTGAATCCGCTCAACCGAAAAACCGCACTTCAGTGCAAAATATTCGACATGATTCACACTCAGATCCGCAATAATATGCTCTTTTGTACGTCGTTTTCTCATTTATTTCCTGGCTCTGCTGTCATACAGGACGGGAATATCCGTTTCATCCCCCGAATCCGTTGTCATATTACCGGGCATCCCTGAGTCCTCGGCTATCACCGAAACGGCACTCCCATTTTCTTCAGAATGTCTTCCATGGCCCGCCTTTCATCTGCTCCTGATTTCAGACATATGGTGGTCGCGCCAACAAGAACCGGAAGCCGATATAGTGCGGATGTTGCGAACCCGTAACATGTGCCCGATTCTGAACAGATATCCTCTATGGCTTCATTCGTGGAAAATACCTGAAATCCCAACTTTTCAAGCTGGGGCCTGGTTTCAGGATGGGGATGGAGCTTCGATCTTCGGTGGTTCAAGATTCATTGTCTTTCAATCCAATGAACTGGGCAACCTTTTTTGCGTCTCAGACCGCCTCACAGTTTGAACCGCGGATTGGACGGATTACACGGATTGCACAGATTGACTCCCTCCATTGTCTCGCAATTCGCACGGGAAGGGCTGGGTGGGGAGCTGCAAACATGGGAATGCACCCGTCAACAGCTCGGTCAGGCAGGTGAACGGTGCTTTGTTTCCGTATCATGTGGGGTTTCAGAGGGTCCGGGGACAGGGATTTGTCTCAGGCGAGCAGAGGGGAAGTGCCTCAAATTTTGAGGAACATGTTGGTTCCGAAGCAGTGGGGTGCTTTCGGAGGAATTCTGAGAATGCGATTTGTTTGTTTATGGTGTTCGGGAGATTCTTTGCCATGCCTTTGTCTTTTCCTGAAGTTTGTGAAGATGACCTAATTGTTGATAACTGGGAGTGTGTGAGGGGTTGAGTTCCAGCACTTCCAGAAATTTTTCGATGGCCTTTTCACAATCTCCCTTATCAGCATGGATCAATCCCAATTCATGGCAAACCTCCTGATGAGCGGGATTCAGTCCGAATGCGATCTCAAACCGGGCCTCTGCCTCTTCCCTTTTTCCCTGACTTTTGCAAACCCTTCCCAATTGGAGATTGGCTTCCGCACTTGAAGGATTGATCTCCAGCACCTTCTGGAATCTCTTGCTGGCCTCCTCATAATTCCGTTCATGAAGACAGATCAGTCCCAACTCAATGTATGCGTCCTCGTTCGTGGGATTCAGTCTGAATGCCCGCTCAAACCGGGTTTTCGCCTCCTCCGATTTTCCCTGACTCTCATAATGTCGTGCCAACTGGATATTGACGCTGTTGTTTGGGGGTTTTGCATTTTCAAGCCGGGACCTTGCCTCCCCGAGCTTCCCCTGATTTATGCAATACGTTGTCAATTGGAGATTGGCTCCGACGCTTGAGGGATTGCGCTCAAGAATCTTGCGGAACCTTTCAAGCCCTTCCTCATGCTTTCCCTGCTGGATGTAAAGCAATCCTCCCTCAATATATGCGGCTTCGTTTGCAGGATTCAGATCAAACGCCTTTTCAAACTGGACCTTTGCTTCCTCAAGCTTTCCCTGATTTTTGTAATGCCTTGCCAGTTGGAGATTGGCCCCGGGGCTCGAGGGATTGCGCTCAAGAATCTTGCGGAACTTTTCAAGCCCCTCCTCATGCTTACCCTGCTGGATGCAGAGCAGTCCGAGTTCAATAGATGCGGCCTCATTTTTGGGATTCAGTTCAACCGCTTTTTCATATCGGATTTTTGATTCTTCAATCTTTCCCTAAGTCTTATAAATTCTGCCTAATTGGTGAAAGGCGCCTCCGTGGGAAGGGTTGATTTCAAGGACTTTCTGAAACTCACTGACAGATTCGTCGTATTTCCGTTCCTGGACGTATGTCAGTCCCAATTCAAAACAGGATGCCTCGGTTGCAGGGTTCATTTTAAAAACGGTTTCTGACTGGTTTATTGGTTCTCCCATTTTTCTCTGCATCGCTAAAAGTGTTCTTAATTGGCGGTAGGCCACGTCATAAGAAGGATTAATCTCCAGCGCTTTCAGAAATTCCCCGGCCGCTCCCTGGTATTTTTTCTCTTTGGAATATATTACGCCCAAGCCGGCGTATATCCATTCATTGGTCTGGCTCAATTGATAAATAAGCTCCTTTTGGAATCACATTAATTGGCTAAATTGTCAACCGCCTAACGCAAAAGGCAACGGCAATCGCTATGGAGCGTAGCGGAAGTCCCCGATTGTCCGCTGGACTGCCTGGTTATCGAGAAAAACAGATCAGGCGCGGTAATCGGGATTCATAAGTAGGTGTTCAAAAGTTTTCTGACATAAGAAACCCGGCTTTTTTTCCGAAAGCCAGCCTATTGTGTCTGGTGGAAAAGCCGGGTTTCTCCTTGTTAT
>JAOZRQ010000227.1:2294-10117 GCA_029940115.1 Desulfobacterales bacterium | reverse complement strand
TTTCGGATTTGTTTCGAGTTTCGAGTTTCGGATTTCGGATTTGTTTCGAGTTTCGGATTTCCTTCCTCAAGGATGTGCGATGACCAACACCGTCCGCGCCCGTCTCAAAACGCATTCCATGGCCATGAGAAGATTCTCAGGGTCGAGTGCGGCAAAGCTCTCATCCAGAATGATCAGGTCCGCGCCTTGAAGCAGGGCCCGGGCAATGAAGAGCCGGCTCCGCTCACCATGGGACAACTGCCATCCGCTCTCCCCAACCATCTGTTGAAACCCTGCCGGCATCCGGTTGATCAGGTCCCCCAAGCCGAGTTCTCGGCAGACCGCCTCGGCCTCTGCGATATCCTCAGGCATCGGGGGCCAGCGCCGGCCCATGAGCAGGTTGAAGGCAAAGGTCTCCGTGAGCACATGGTTCTCATGGAACTGGGGCGCGGAGACCATTCGTCTGCGCCAAAAACGGAGTCCCATCTTCTGCTGGTCAATGCCTCGAAACTGAAGAACCCCCGATTCAGGGGCCCGCAACCCCGAAAGCAGGGTAGCCAAGGTTGATTTGCCACCTCCCGATGGGCCTTCCAGCAACAGCCGATCCCCCTCATGGATTTGCAGGCTGCAATTTTCGAGAATGGCCCGTCCTCCCTTCCGATAACGGAATGTCAGATCACGCGCCGTCACAATGGGCCACCCCTTCTCCTGCCGATGCCGGATGACATCTGGCGGAATGAAGGAGGGGGGCTTCTCTTT
The DNA here is from genome assembly GCA_029940115.1 of Desulfobacterales bacterium. Lineage (GTDB taxonomy): Bacteria > Desulfobacterota > Desulfobacteria > Desulfobacterales > 4be13 > JAOZRQ01. The sequence continues at coordinate 9,379 of JAOZRQ010000227.1, read as the reverse complement.
CTTGCCGCGGGACGCGGCCTTAAACAGAGGTCCCACCTGATCCCAAGCGATCATGAGACTCATGATGCTCAGGATCCCGTTGGTCAGACTGCTCAAGGCCTGATAGGCAAGGAACATCCCTCCGAGCCCCACGGCCATATGAGCCGCCGTCTCAGCGGCAAATATGAAGGGGTAAACGATTGTCAAAAGTCCCACAAGCATCCAGCCCCGGGGGATCACCGTGCTTAAAATGATCCCTGTCCGATCAAGCGTCTCCGAGAGTTCCAGATATAGGTCCAGTTCCTGATCCTCATCGTCATGCCAATGGCGGTGATCCTCTTGGGCAAGGCGTGTCCGATGCCCCACCATCCGCTCAACGAGACGATTCGTCATCTCCCGGTATGTTTCCACCCATTCACGGGTGTCCCGGAAGTAGCCTAGGCAAATCCAAGCCGTCAACACGGTCCAACAGAGCAGGAGAAACGCTTGGAATCCGCCGCCCGGGGCCAAGGCCATGACTGCGGCTGCCGTGATGAAGTCAATTCCTGCCGCGACGGCGATGAAACCCCCTCCGAGAGCCAAGCTTTCCACGGCTTCCGATTCCATCACCCGCCCCAGAAACTGGCCGGCACCCTGATGGCGGATCTCCTCCGGATCCAACTGCAATATGCCGTAAAGCAGCCGTTGCTTGCAGATGATGCCCGCATCAACGGAGATGAGGCTCTGCGCCCACCCCATCAGCAATTGAAAGAAGACCGAGGTGAACAGGACCAAGGCCCATGCCCCAATCCAAGGAAGCTCAAAATGCCCCTGAAACACCCCCCGGCCCATGATCCACCACCCCACGAGGGTCAACAACTGTGAGACGGCATGCGCGATCATGAGGAAGATAAACTGACGCGGGATACGGGCATGGCGGATCTGTCCCGGGAGTCCCTCCGCAGGTGAGATGCGTAAGAGCCAGCCTCCCTGAATTTGGGCGGTGTTGAGCTGTTCCCGCAGAATGGCCGTGCGGGCCTTTTCTCGACGATCTTCCGGAACCTCCGCCTCGTTCAGGAGATGATCCACCGAATCCATCAGAGGGGCTTCCAGTTCTCGGCACAATCCGGCCCGAACCGTTTCCAGCGAAATCCGGCGAAAGGAGCGATCCGTCGCGATGAGGGTCAGCTTCCGTGATCCTCCTTTGAGAAGAAGCAGAAAACCCGTCTCTTCTCCAGAGATGATGGGGAGAACCGACGGGCCCGCGTGTTGCAGCATTTTTTCGATATCTGGGTAGGAGGATTCCACCGGCACCGCTTCGATGTCCATATGATGGGACACGAATGCCATCCACTCTCGAAGCGATTCCTCCCCACGGGGCGCTTCGGGGATGTCGGGCAAAGCAGACGCCTTGGATGTGGAGAGCAGACCGGCCGCTTTGGCCAATCCTTCAACAGCTTGGTCCAACCTTGACGCAGGCCAAGTGACCGCATGAAGATTGATGTTGTCAGCATTAGCCATGGAATTTGCTGAGAGGGCAATAAAGAGAGGAAGTTTGTCGTTCCGCCAAGTTCTGGTCATCCTGAAAAGAAATATCGTCAAACAGTGTTCCAGATTTGATCGTTGTCCTCACTAAGTAGCCAAGTCTTTGCACTTTTGTCTGTGCTCGCCCTTTCTGTTTCATGTTGTCATGGATAATAATGCCCGGGTTCAAAGTGGCACGATTTTTCAAATCGTGCCTGAACGAATTGGAAATTCGTTCTGCATCGTTCAAAGTGGCACGATTTTTCAAATCGTGCCGGAACGAATTGGAAATTCGTTCTGCATCGTTCAAAGTGGCACGATTTTTCAAATCGTGCCGGAACGAATTGCAAATTCGTTCTACATCGGATCGGGCTGTGTACAGGACAAAAAAAGAGAACCCCACCCTACGACTTTTTGTCCTGTACGGGAAATCGGGTCAAAAAACTTGATCCTTACGATCTGTCAAACAGTGTTCCAGCCTTGACTTTTGTTCTCACCTTACAGGAAGCAGACTTGGCCGGTTTTTTCACCTTTACCTCTTTTTGCTTTTTTTCTTTCATTTTATCCTCCTAAAAAAGTTGTTGCAACCATGACAAACAATCGCTCGTTTCGGATTGACAAATCCGAAACACCTGCCGCCAGAACCCAACCGATCGCTTGTTTCGGATTGACAAATCCGAAACATCTGCCGCCAGAACCCAAACAATCGCTCGTTTCGGATTGACAAATCCGAAACACCTGCCGCCAGAACCAAACAATCGCTCGTTTCGGATTGACAAATCCGAAACACCTGCCGCCAGAACCCATAACCCCCCATTACTTCATCTTGTCAATCCAGCTCTCCCCTTGCTTGATGGTGAGTGCATCCGGTTTGACCAACGGCGTCTTCATCTGCGGTTTCCAGATATGCGGCGTCACACCTCTCGCTGATCTTCAATTTCGGACCGGTCGGCAAAGAGCAGATTGAGAATCGGAATGTTCCTCAGAAACGGAAAGCCTGTGTTTCCCCATCCCCGCTGGTTCAAAATCAGACCGCCGATCATGATGGTCTGGCCGTCTTCCACATGCATCACGGTTTGCGCCTTGTTTTTGTTCACTTCGGTGGATACGTTCTCAAGCGTGACCGCGGAGAACTGCGAGTCCTCCACAGAGAGTTCCATGCGGAGATTGCCGGATGGCAGAACCGTGGGGCTGATTCGCATCTTGACACCGGCATCAATCGATTGTGTTGACGATGACCCGTCCTTGTCTTCAACAATGACATAACGATCACTGGTGATATTGATGGCGGCCTCCTTCCCGCTCAAAGTGGCGAGATAGGGCCTTGAGATCAGCCGAGCCTCATTGTTGCTGACCATCATCTCCACGATGCCCGTGAAACTTGTCAGATGATCCATCAGCGGATCAGGCTTGGTGAAAGAGATGCCGGTGGCACCCCCCACTATGTTCATATCCGCGTACTTGCCGGTTTGCAGGTCACGAATTTCGGTTCCGAGTCTGTCCAACGCACCTTCGGCAAATGCGACCACAAGAACCTCGATGACCACATGCCGAACATCGGCGTCCGCCTTCATCAGCACCCGGAGCGATTGGGAAACCTCGTTCTTGGGACCTTTGAGACAAATGATGTTCAAAGAGGAGGCAGGGCCGAAATTCACAAGCCGGACGCCCGTTTCCGAGGATACGGGATACAGACCTTCCAGAAGCGATATCGCCCCGGCCACATCAAGGTTTCTCAGCGGGAACTCCTCGTATATGGGGGCATCCGCGGCCTTCTCCATGCCGCCTCTGATCACGATCATATCCTCGTCCGCCACTTCTGCTGACAGGAGAATCGGTCCGAGGATCAGGTTCAGGGCCTTCAGCAGAGGCAGGTGGTCAAATCGGGCCGTCACGGTTCCGTGGGGGGGCACGTCTTCAAAGAGATACGGCCTCCCCGACTTGTCAAACACTTGACGCACCACTTCCGGGATGAACGCGTTCACCAAGTCCGCCCCCACAAGGCTATCCTCTCCCCGCTTCTCAACAGTGTCAGCCGCTTGATTCCCTTTCCCTTGCGTCCGGCCCGTTTTTCTTCCATCTCCTTGTTGTATTCCACAAAGGCCGACACCAGCGCCGCCAACTCCGCATCCTTTTTTTTCGCGAATTTTGTGGCACATCCTGAGATGAAAGCCAAGAAAAAAATGGATATCGCCACCCATTTGATAACAGATTTCATTTTGCTCTCCTTAGGACGATCTTCAAGCCGGGTTCAATGCCGGCTGATCGCCAACCGCACAGTCTGAAAGTTATTTCATCTTGTCAATCCAGCTCTCCCCCTCCTTGATGGTGAGCGCGTCAGGATTGATCAGCGGGGTTTTCATGTGAGGCTCCCAAATATGAGGTGTCACATAAATCGCCACTTCCTTTTTGTGGACTTCTTCGGACTGTTTGGCAAAGAGCAGATTCAGAATCGGAATGTTCCTCAGAAATGGGAAGCCTGTGTTTCCCCATGCGCGGCGGTCCAGAATCAGTCCGCCGATCATGATGGTCTGGCCATCCTCCACATGCATCACGGTTTCCGCACCGTTCTTGTTCACTTCGCTTGAAACATTGGCAAGCGTGACCGCGGAAAATTGCGAGTCCTCCACCAAGAGTTCCATGCGAAGATTGCCGCCTGGGAGAACCGTCGGTTTGATTTCCAGTTTCACCCCCGCCTCAATCGGCTGTGTCGCAGTCGAATTGTTCCCTTCATCCACGATGACGTAGCGGTCGCTGGTGATGCTGATCTCCGCCCTCTTGCCACTCAGAGTGGCCAGATAGGGCCTTGAAATCAGCCGGGCCTCATGGTTGCTGATCATCATCTCCACGATGCCCGTGAAACTCGTCAGATGATCCAGCGGCGGAGCAGGCTTGGTGAAGGAGATGCCGGTGGCACCATACATCAGATTGATATCCGTGTACTTGCCAGTTTGCAGATTCTGAATGTTCGCCCCAAGTTCGTCCAATGTGCCTGCGTCAAATTCAACCACAAGGACTTCGATCACCACATGCCGAACTTCGGCATCCATCTTCATCAGCACCCGAAGCGCCTCGGAAACCTCATTCTCGGGACCTTTGAGATAGATGGTGGTTGAACCCGGCGCATGACCGAAATCAAGCACCCGGGCCGATGTCATCTGCGACACGGGGTAAAGGCCATTTAGAAGCGCCTTCGCATCATCCATGCCAAGGTTTCTCAGCGAGATTTCCTCGTAAATGTGGGCCCCCTCTGCGGCATCCTCATCCACACCGCTTCCGATCACGATCATGTCGCCGTCCGCTTCCGCTGACAGCAGAATCGGTTCAAGAATCAGATTCAGGGCCTTCAGCAGAGGCAGATGGTCAAAGCGGGTCGTCACGGTCCCGTGGGGTGCCACGTCATCAAACAGATAGGATTTGCCTGATTTTTGAAAGAGTCGGTTCACAACTTCCTGAATGACCGCGTTCTCCAAGTCCGCACTGACAAAAGCATTCTTCCCCCGCTTTTCAACAGTCAGTCGTTTGATCCCCTTTCCGACGCGTTCGGCCCGCTTCTTTTCCATATCCTTATTATATTCCACAAAGGCCGATATCAGCGCGTCCAACTCCGCATCCTTTTTTGCCGAAAATTTTGAGGCACATCCTAATGGGATCAAACTCAGGAGAAGAATGGATATGATCAGATGTCTGATGACTCTGACTCCTGTCCCGACTTCTTCCCGGAATTCCCCATCGGATTTCAGATGCTTGGTCCACATTTTCATGGCTTCCTCCTTGATGAATCAAAGCACTGGCACAAGCTTGTTGAACATTTCCTGACGCTTTCCGCATCCGCAGGATTGTCCTGAAACGTCCTCATACATCTTCGCTAGGCCGTCGAAATCAGCTGATTTCCCTTGCCCGCCTCTTGGCCCTCCCATTTTTCTTGATGAGATGGGCATTGCGGCCAAATTTTGCGGGGCCAGAAGTCGGGCAGGAGACAATGGCTGAAAACGGCATTTTTAGACGGCCCACATCTTCGCCAACTCGTCACAATTCCTGTGGCATGAGTGACCTCATCTCCAAGCCCATTTCCTGCCTTGATCGTTGTTTTCAGTTTCATCTGTCACTGATCCCATGCTCTCCCAATCAGTACTTGGGCAAAAGTTTATGACCCACGAGTTCTATATATGAAAGGGCAGAGAAACCCGGTTTCTGAGACTGTGTCGCGCCATGTGAACCTGATCGCCCAATCCCCTGAGGCTGAAACCGGGTTTCTTCGCCATCAAATTTTTACTCGTCAGTCATAAGTTCTCTGGAAATCCTGAAAGGCATTCCGGCAACTGCCTGAAATCATTGGCACTGAGCATTCCATTCCTGTTTTTCTGGCATCAATGATTTCAGCATGTTGCGAGAACTTACGACTGATGAGATTTTTAAGTACTTGGCCATATTTTCAGGTGTTTGCACATGAGGAACCGCAGAAGAACGCAGATGGCCTGTGTGCCGGGCAGGGTGCGGACTCATCCACGTTCATCTTTCTCATTGTGAACCGCAGAAGAACGGGATGGACAGGTGCGGACTCATCCGCGGTTTGTGAAAGTTGTCTTCCCAAGAAAAATCCTGGAAAATTTTTGGCCGGGTACTTAGATCTACTGATATAGAGTTCAACAAAAAGATTGTCCAAGGCCCAGTTCGCAGTTCCGCCTTCAGGCGGTCTGACACCGCCTGAAGGCGGAACTGCGAACTGGGGACTCCGGACAAACATTCTGTTGAAAGCTCTAGTAGATGAAAATATATGGCCAATTACCTGATTATAACGGATTCAGGGGAGCCCGTGCCCCTTCCCCGTTGCGGGCGCGCCTCACATGCCCACATGCATGTTCACGCCCATGGGCGACGGCATGTTCGTGCCCACAAATGTTCATGTTCACGGGCACGGGCCTCCCAAAAAGCGTTATAATCAGCCAATTACTTGTGACGCATGTCGCCACGACGTACCCATGGCCGATGCCCTTGGCAGGGCTTCGCCGCAGGCATCATTTCTTCTTGCTTGCCCGCTTGGATGCCTTGAGCGGATTGATCTTCGCTTGGGCTGCGGCTGTGGCCGCGGTGATATGGGTAGCCAAGTTGCAGTTCCCTTTTTTCCATTTCATGGCGGGTTCAGGGGTGGCTGTGCAGTACCAGCTAGATGAAAATTCGGTCCTGCGCTCGCATCCCTCACACTGTTCCACCACCTCATGGCAGGCACCCTCGTTATATGAGCAGCCTTTTGCCGTCATAAAAGGACACTCCACACCTTCTCTCACTGTTGTGCAATTCATTGGAATCACCTGATTTTTATTATTGTTAAAAGTTCGTAGTTCCGCCTTTAGGCGGTGTCAGGCCGCCTAAAGACGGAACTACGAACTTTTTCCATCTGGAAAGAGCAAACTACCTTCCATGCAAAATGAAGGACGCCACATTTTCAAGTCTTTTCTGTCAGACAGGACAAAAGTTGTCGGTGGGATCCCACCAATTGAAACAAGTTCGTAGTTCCGCCTTCAGGCGGTGTCAGGCCGCCTAAAGGCGGAACTACGAACTTTTTCCATCTGGAAAGAGCAAACTACCTTCCATGCAAAATG
>JAOZRQ010000227.1:1680-2194 GCA_029940115.1 Desulfobacterales bacterium | reverse complement strand
AATCTTTTCTGTCAGACAGGACAAAAGTTGTCGGTGGGATCCCACCAATTTCAGGAAACAAGCTCGTAGTTCCGCCTTTAGGCGGTGTCAGGCCGCCTAAAGGCGGAACTACGAACTTTTTCCATCCGGAAAGAGCAAAGCATCTCGCATGACAGGCCGGGCAACCTGCCAAACCATGTGCAACATGTTTGGCATAAAATCAGTCTGTTGTCAAGATTTTTTTTTCACATAAGTACTTGGCCATATCATAAGTGCAAATTTAAGGATTCCGGTTTCGGGCACGGGCGTTGGCCCCTAAGTTTACAGAAACCCGGCTTTTTCCCAAACGGACCGACTCCGACTGCAAGAAAAAGCCGGGTTTCTTTTCTCTCCATAAAAAAAAGTTGGGAATGGGCGAGAAACCCGGCTTTTTCCCAAACGGACCGATTCCCCGTATGCAAGAAAAAGCCGGGTTTTCTTTCTCCATAAAAAAAAGTTGGGAATGGGCGAGAAACCCGGCTTTTTCCCAAACGGA
>JAOZRQ010000227.1:0-1580 GCA_029940115.1 Desulfobacterales bacterium | reverse complement strand
CCGATTCCCCGTATGCAAGAAAAAGCCGGGTTTTTTTTCTCCCTTGAAAATTTTTGGCCAAGTACTTACAAATCCCGCAAAAGAAGCACTCTGTATCTCTCCCGGGCCTTTTTTGTCAGATCATCATATTGACGCTTGGTCCTATATTTGTTGATGAAGGCCTCCAACTTGGGCAATGTGGGATTTTCCAGAATTTTGGCCAATTCCCCTTCCGCTTCTGAACCTTTTTTGCGCTTCCTGCTTTTTCGGGGGATATCCGGTTTCGGAGTCTCCATTTCCGGTTCCAAGGTCTCTGCTTCTGTCTCTGCCTCTGTTTCTGATGGGTCCATCTCCGGCTTGGGGGGCTTCTCCGATGGGGTCAGATCCGTTGTGTCCGCTGGAGCGGGTCCCACTTTGCTCATGGCTCTTTCAAGATAGGGTTGCAACACCGGAATGATCTTCTTTATTCGCCTTGCGTATGCCGCGTTTATCCATCCCCTGTCGGTCTGAATCCATTCACCCTTGACGCTTAGGGCATAAACTATTTCTCCCTTGGCATACTTCCCAAGCCTATTTGTGTTTATGGAACTCCCGGCCCGGATATTCAGATCGCTGGCGACAATCAGGTAGCAATTCTGCCCCAACCTCGAATAGGTTCCCACAAATTGCCGCAATTTTCTGGCAGAACCCAAACTCATCCTGTAATCATTTCTGACAATCTCTCTGAGTATCTCCTCCACCTCTGACATATAGCATCCGTTTGGGAATTTGGAAAAATAGGCGTCAAAAAGGATGAAAACATCCCTTTGACGGTGCTTTATCCTATTGAACAGGTCATACTCTTCCACCAGTTTGCAAAACTTCAGCTTCTCATATGAGTCTGCCAAGATTTCATGGTCCAAAGGAAAATCAATGTCTGCTCCGCTCTCCAGCAATGTCTTGAATGCTTCAAAGCTTTCATACCGGAACGCGTACCATAACGCAGATTTCCCCTCATCATCCTTCACATCCACATCCGCGCCGCTTCTCAGCAGGTCCCTGATCAGCCTGAAGTCGTCTGCCTTTGCCGCAATGATCAATGTGGGCAGAACCTTTTCTGCGGGTATCATGGATTCTGGAGAAATCATGAATGGTTTTGGGCATCCCGAACCGATCAGCATCAATATGAATAATATCAGGATAAGAAAACTTGGTTTTTGACACGGCACCGCGTTCCCCGATACTTGTCCCCGACGTCTTTTATCGGGGAAAAGCTTGCCCCCGACATCTTTAATCGGGGGATGTCGGGGAGAAGCATGGAAACCTGACCGCCCAGTCCTCTGAAGCCTGAAACCGGGTTTCTCTGTCATCAAATGTTTAGATCTGCTGAGTATGTTTTTTTGATACATGGTTTCTCCCATGTAAATCAAAAGACAGGGTTAAGGGTTAAGGGTTGCTTGTTGCTGTAGGGTTCGGGTGTGTTTGTTGCCGTCATGTTGGTGTCTGCCATTTTTCTGTGTCGATTGTCGGATGTGGCGAAAACTTTTGTCCGGGTTTTTGGCAAAGAACTTTTGTCCATTGTGAACTACAGGGATGGTTTATAAGAAGGGGCCTCAAATCCC
>JAOZRQ010000226.1 GCA_029940115.1 Desulfobacterales bacterium | reverse complement strand
GAAAGAGAGCGGGCCGAGCAGGAAAGAGAGCGGGCCGAGCAGGAAAGAGAGCGGGCCGAGCAGGAAAGAGAGCGGGCCGAACAGGCTGAACGAGAGATGCTCTCCGAAAGAGAGCGGACCGAACAGGCTGAAAACCGCTTCACCGAAGTTGCCCGCACCCTGCTGTCCAACGGCTTGGACATCGCCGCTGTCATGAGATACACCGGTCTGTCTGCCGACGAGCTCGCTACTTTGGAAGGATGAAACCGGAAGGATGAAATGTGAAGGATGAAGGATGAAATGTGAAGGATGAAGGATGAAATGTGAAGGATGAAGGATGAAATTTGTAAGGATGTGAAGGATGAAATACGACAATTGAGCATTGGGTGCATTTCCAAGGTGATGAGTTGCAGATTCCGGGCGAGATGGTTTATCTTCATCCTTCATCCTTATAAAAAGGAGGTCTATGATGAGAGCAAAATTGGCAATCCATTTAACTGCGGCAGCATGTCTGCTTTTAACCCTGTTTCCCGTGATATCCGAAGCAGGTGAAATCAGTTATTCCCCCGTTTCCGAGGATTATTACTTTGGCGCGTCGGTGGCTGTCTCTGATGAATACGCGGTAGTGGGTGCGTATGGATACAATCAGAGCGCCGGCGCAGCATACGTTTACCGCCGCCTCAGCGCAGAGGCCTGGAGCCAGCCGCAGATGATCACCCTCGGGGAGGATGCGGTTTACACGGACAAGTTCGGCGCATCGGTGGCGGTCTGGGGGGCTGACGCCATTATCGGAGCCCCCTACAGAGACGGCAACACCTCATCAACCGCCAACATCGGAGCGGCCTATCTCTTTGAGCGGGAGATCGCCGGCTGGACACAGAAGGGCGAGTTCCTTGCCAGCGATGCAGCTACGAGTGATTTCTTCGGCACCTCGGTGGACATATGCGGAGATTATGCGATCATCGGGGCTCCTTACGATGATGACAAAGGGCCCGAATCCGGTTCGGTCTATATCTTCAAGCAGAGCGGAACCGGCTGGGTCGAGCAGACAAAACTCGTCCCCAAGGATGGCGCAGGCTATGACTACTTCGGCGCATCCGTCGCCATATCCGGGCAGGGCACGGCTTGGTACGCCATCGTCGGCGCCCATCTGCACAACGATTCCGTCACCAACACCAGCTTTGGCGCGGCCTACATTTTCAAACTCGAAGGGGACACCTGGGTTCAGCAACAGAAGCTGATGGCCGACGACGGCGCGGCAGAGGACCATTTCGGCACCTCCGTGGACCTATCGGGTCAAGGCCCGGCTTGGTATGCCATCGTGGGCGCGGACGGCGATGATGACAACGGACAGGATGCCGGCGCGGCATACATCTTCACCCTGAATGGAGAGACGTGGACACAGGAGGGGAAACTCAGCTCGAACAACTCGGCCGGAGACCATTTCGGCGGCGCAGTCTCCATTTACGGCGAGTCCGCCATGGTCGGCGCGAGCGGCGAGGATGACGAGAATGGGAACAATGCCGGCGCGGCTTACATCTTCAAGCGGGTGGTTCAGGGGATATGGGGCCAGCAGGAGAGACGGACCGCTGATGTCCCCTCATCCGGCGCCCTTTTCGGCGCGTCGGTGGCCATGTCCGCGTATTACGCCATCACAGGTGAGCCAGGCGTGGCAAACAACTCGGGTGCGGTTTACGTTGACATGGGCCAAGATATCCCGCCCACCCTCCCGCCGGTCATTCAGAGCCCCGGAGACCAGACCATTGTAAAGGATCAGACGTCTGAGATCGCCTTCACCCTGTCGGACTTCGACACGCCCCTGGAACAGATCGAGGTCTCCGCGACCTCGTCAAATACGAGTCTGATTCCGAATGAGACCGCCCATATTGACACAGGCTATTTTCCTGAAAGGAGTGAGTATCTGCTCACCCTCACCCCGGTCGCGGGCCAGTCCGGAACCACCACAATCACCATCAATGCAAAGGACCCGGAAAATCCGGCCCAAAGCGCCTCCTTCACCCTTCTGATCAACAACCCGCCCGTCATCTCCGGGCTGGACGATCCGGTCGCCACCAATGAGAACACGCCCGCGGGCAACATCAGCTTCACCGTGACCAATGTCGCGGGCGAATTCACCGCGACCGGCGTCTCCTCAAACACCGACCTCGTGCCGAATCAGAACATCAGCATCATCGGCACAGGTGCCACGCGATCCGTGACCCTCACCCCGGCTTCCGGAAAGACCGGTTCCACCTCCGTCACCATCACCGTGACCGACAAGTCGGACGGGGAGACCGCCTCAAAGACCTTCAGCCTCTTCGTGAACCCTGCCCCGGGCATCTCCGGAATCCCTGCCGAGGGGACCACCCCCGAGGACACCCCCTTTTATGTCAATCTGACCGCGGATGCGGAGACCGCCGCGAGCGGCTTCACTGTCTCCGCTGTTTGGATTTCTGCGGACATGTCCGAAGGGAGAATCAGCATCAGCGGCACGGGCCGGCGGATCACCATCACTCCGCCGCTCAACGAATACGGAACCGCCTGGATCAGCATCACCCTGCGAAACGCCTTGGGCGGAACCACCACCGAGCGATTCCCCCTTGAGGTCACGCCGATCAATGACAAACCGGTGATCTCCGGGCCGGCCGAGGCCCCCCTCATGAATCAGGACAGCACCGCCGATTTCACCTTCACGGTCGGGGATGTGGACAATCCTGTGAAACAACTGAGCGTGACCGCCACCTCCACAGGTGACAACGAGGAGGCGAAGGACCTGATCCCAAGCCAGAACATCCGCGTCAGCGGCACGGATTCAGAACGAACCGTCACTTTCACTCCCGACGGCTATGGCGAGGCAGAGGTCACTGTCACCGTCAGCGACGGAGAACTTGAGGAGACCCTGACATTCTCCCTCATTGTCAATGCCAGACCCTATATCAGCGAACCTTCGATCCAGGAGCCGGCCATAGATGAGGACACCATCGGAGAATTCTTCGTCAATATCAGCGACCCGGATGACCAAACGGATGACCTGATCGTCACCGCGGTGTCGGATGCTCCCCTTCTGGTTCCGAACACCACGCAACATCTCAAAATCAGCGGCACCGGCACGGAACGGCGGCTGATCATCACCCCCGCGGCCAACCAATTCGGCGTCGTGGAGATCACCGCAACCGTGACAGATCCCCACGGCGCAGAATGGGAGAGCCGTTTCTTTCTCACCGTCCGGTCCGTCAATGACCCGCCGGTCCCCTCTTGGATCGGACCTCAGCAGAGTGCGGAGGACCAGTGGAGCGACATCATCCCCTTCAGCGTGACCGATGCGGAGGGTGGAAACCTCACCGTGACCGTCACATCCGAGAACCCCACATTGATCCCCAACTCCGGAGATCATGTCCGTGTGGATGGGTTTGCCGTGACCAGTTTTCTGACCTACGCCGAACCCGGGGCCGAAGTGCCGATTGACCTCTCCCTTCTCCCCGCCACCGACCAGTTCGGCACCACTGAGATCACCGTGACCGTGACGGATGACGAGGGAGCCGACGCAAGCAGTCCCTTCACCCTGACCATCGGCAGCGTCAATGACCCGCCGACCATTTCCAACATCGAGGATCAGACCACCGAGGAGGATACCCGGACCCCTGAGATCGAATTCATCGTCAGAGACAAGGATCCGGACATCCTGACGGTATCCGTGAGTTCAAACAACCTTGTCCTGATTCCTGCCGAGAATATCCGCATACTCGGCACATCCGGAGACGGCCAAGTCAGCCCAGGTGCGAACACGGACGCGGCACTCAAGCTGACGCTCACCCCTGCAACGGATCAGTCCGGCCAAACAGAAATCACGGTTTATGTGGATGACGGCACGGCCACCGCGAGCGACACATTTTTTCTCACGGTGACGCCGGTGAATGATCCCCCGGTGATCTCCGACTTGGAGGTCAGCCTGATCATGACGGAGGATACGTCCGAGAGCTTCTCCTTCACGGTGAGCGATCTGGACACCTCGATCCAGTATGTGCAGGCCACCGCAACATCCGCCAATGAGGACTTGGTTCCGAATAAATACGCGAATCTCCACACCGACGGACTCGGTTCGAGCCGCACCCTTTTTGTCAAGCCAGTCAAAAATGCGGACACCAACACCTTCGGCACCACGACCCTCACCGTCACCTTGAGCGACGGGCAGGGCGGGACGACGGAGCGATCGGTGCTTCTCCGGGTCAATTCGGTGAACGATCCGCCGACCATCAGCGGAACGCCTGATCTGACGGTGAACGAGGACGAGGAATACCAGTTTGGGCCGGTTGCCTCGGACATTGACAACGAGACCGACACCCTCGTCTTCTCCATCCAGCACAAGCCGACGTGGGCTGATTTTGACGAAGATACCGGTCTCCTGAGCGGCGTCCCCGAGGATGCCGACTTGGGAAAGACCACGGCGGTGGTGATCACCGTCACGGATCCCCTCGGCGACGCGGCCTCCCTGCCGGCATTTGATATTGAGGTGCGGAATGTGAATGATCCGCCCCAAGTCTCCGACATCGTCAATCAAGTCACGGACGAGGACACTCCCAGCGATCCGATCGGCTTTACGGTGACGGACGTGGAAGGAGGGACGCTCCTGATCTCCGCATCCTCCGCCGACCAGAACTTGGTTCCGAACAACGGGATTGACATCGGCGGATTCGGGGCCAACTATGTGCTCCCCACCTTTCCGGATGAGGAGCAGAAACTGAGCCTCACCATCACCCCCGCGGCCAATCAAACTGGCACCGCGACCATCACCATCTTGGTGAACGACGGCGAGGGCACCACCCAGTCCAAGTTCTACCTCATGGTCCGCCCCGTGAACGACCCCCCGGAGATCATCCTGACCGAGGGAAACCAGAGCACCGATGAATGTGGGGAGGACTTGGCGGCATGCGTGGTGGAGGCCGAGTTCATCGTGACCGATCCCGAAGGAGGCACCCTCCGTGTCACCACCGCGTCGGACGATCCCATGCTGTTGCCGGATGCCAGCTTTCAGATCGTGGATGCGGATCCCGACGGCCGAGTGAACATCATCGCGGGGGAAGAAAAGACGCTGACCCTGAAGGTCACCCCTGCCCAAGGGAAATCCGGCTCTGCATTCGTAACCGTGACGGTGAGCGACGAGAGCAAGACCGACACCGCCCGGTTTCTTTTGGATGTCGATTATGTGAACAGGCCGCCGGAGATTTCGGCTATTCAGAATCAGACCACCGATGAGGACACCCCGGTGGACGTGACCTTCACCGTGACCGACATTGAGGGGGGCGCATTCCCCATCACTATCGAATCCTCGGATTCGGTCCGGGTGCCGAACAAACCCGAACACATCACCATCATTCCGGCGGGGCAAGCTGGAGGATTCGGTCCGAGCTATGTGCTGGACATGCAGCCCGAGGGCGAAAATCCCGCCGTCCAAGAGCTGACCGTCAGAATCACCCCCGCGAAGAACCAGACTGGCCCGGTCACTTTCACTGTCACAGTGGAGGATAGTGTGGAGAATGCGGTGAGAAAATTCTACCTCACCATCAAACCGGTGAATGACCCGCCTGTTCTCTCCGACATCACGAACCAGTCTTCGGATGAGGACGTGCCGGTGGAGGTTTCCTTCTCGGTGACGGATTCCGAAGGCGGCATGTTCGAGGGCGGCATACTGAAGCTCTCCGTGACCTCATCGGACGAATCGCTGATCCCCACGGATGCGGACCACATCAGCATCTACAGTGTTCCCACCTCAGGATCAGGTTTCGGGCCGAATCACGACGTGAAACTCTCTCCAGGAGTCGAGAAGGACTTCACTCTGACCCTGACCCCCGCCGAAGGCGCATCCGGCCAAGCCACCATCGAAATCCGTGCGGATGATGGCAGCGGCACGGAGACCGCCATCGCGGTGAAGACGTTTCTGTTCAGCGTGAATTATGTGTGCAAAATGCCGGTCATCACCGGCATTTACGACCGGACCACCAAGGAGGACCAGCCGATTGACATCATCTTCACGGTGGCCGACATCGAAGGCGGCGGCATCCCCATAGCCGTGACGTCGTCGGACATCGACGTGGTTCCGAATTTCCCCGAGAATATGGACATCAACGGACGCGGATTGAACGATATCCTCACCCTGGGGCCGGATGATGAGGCATATCCGTTGCTGAAAATCAAGCCGGCTCCGAACGAATCGGGTGCGACAAAGATCACCGTGACGCTGACGGACTGTGGGGACCAGACCGTTGGGGAGACTTTCTTCCTCACCGTCAACGCCGCCAACGACGCACCAGTCATTGACCCCATCGCCAACCACCCCGCCAATGAATGTCAGGAAGGGGATGAGGAATGCGGCGTGGATGTGAGCATCACCGTGAGCGATGTCGAAGGCGGACGGGTCACCCTCTCCGTGGCCTCATCCGACAATGATCTCGTCCCCAACGATGCGGACCATCTTGACATGGAAGGCTTCGGCCCCTCCATCTTCACCGAATCCCTGGTTCCCGGCGGGAGCGACACCGTGACATTGACACTCCGTCCCCAAGCCGGGGTCATTCCGGTGGAAAAAAACTCCGCCGATGTTGAGATCACCGTGACCGCCACAGATGAGGAGGGGAAGGAGAGCAGCAAAACCTTCACGCTCCGGGTGAACCGCGTGAACCAATCCCCGGAACTGAGCGGCATATGGGACAGGGACATGAACGAGGATGACCCATCGGTTGATCCGCCGGTGATCTTCCGGGTCAGCGATGACGAAGGGGGACAGTTCGACATTTCGGTCAGTTCCAACAAAGAGAGTCTGTTTCCAAATGAGTACGGGAATCTCAGCATCGAAGGATATGGCCCGGAATATGCATTCTCTTTGAGCCCGGGGGAACCGGACGCGAACCTCACCCTCTCCCTGACCCCCGCGCCGGATCAGTTCGGCGTGAGCATCATCACCGTGACCGTGACGGATATTGAGGGATCGCATGTGGTGGAAAAGACGATGATTGTGAACGTCCGGCCCGTCAATGACGCGCCGTCCGTCTCCGCGATTCAGAACCAGACCACCACCGAGGGAACCGCCACCACTCCGATTTCTTTCACGGTGAGTGATCCCGAAGGCGGGCTGCTCGACATCTCCGTGACATCTTCGGACACCGATCTGGTTCCGGAAGATGACATTCATATGGATATTTCCGGATTTGGCAAGGATCACACCGTCTCATCCACAGCAGGGGCGGCTGTCAGCCTGACCCTGACCCTTCTCCCGGCTGAGGATGAGTCCGGAACGGCTGACATCACAGTCACTGTGAGCGACCGGGATGGCGAGTCCGATTTGAAGACCTTCAAGCTGATGGTCGGCGTGGTGAATGAGCCGCCCATTGTCTCCAACATGCCGAGCCAAATCACCAATGAGGATGTCCCCATTGAGGATATCCCCTTCACCGTAAGCGACAAGGAGGGTGGGGCATTGCTGATCTCGGTGAACTCCTCTGTCCAGGGGGTGATTCCGACAGATGACATGCATATCCAAGTGGTTGACGGCGAGGATATCTTCGGCGCGAGCTACATCCTCAATCTGGAGGAGGGGGCTGGTCCGGCGAATCTGAGTCTGAGAATCACGCCCGAGGCCGATCAGTCTGGATCGTCGAAGATCACCGTGACCGTGCAGGATGGGGACGCGACGGTTCAACGGGAGTTCATCCTCAAGGTGAATCCGATGAACGATCCGCCGGAGATATCGCCGATTCCGAGCCAGCTTGTCCCCCGGGACACGCCGACCGATTCGATCCCGTTTACCATGATGGATCCGGAGGGCGGCATGTTCACCGGCGGAATGGTGGAGATATCGATCAGTTCCTCCAATCATCTCCTGGTTCCGGAGGATGTGGATCACATCAAGATCGGCGAAGGGTTCGGACGGGTCCATCAGCTTAAGGCCTTGGCGGGTGAGGAGGTGGGCTTGACCCTTACAGTGACCCCTGCCGAGGGGGAGACGGGTGATACGTATATCACCGTAAAGGCGGATGACGGCGCGGGCGATCCACTGACCTCCGTGGCCGAAGTCTCCTTCTTCATCGAGGTGACCGACACCGGGTATCCGCCGGTGGTGACCGGCAACGCCAACCAGACCATGGATGAGGACAACACATTGGAAATCCCCTTCACCGTCACCGACTTGGACGGCGGGGATATTTCGGTGACGGTGACCTCCTCCAATGGCACCTTGGTTCCGGAAAACTCGGCCCATCTGAACATCCAAGGCTTCGGTCTCAATTATGACCTGCATCTCGGCGAGGATGAGACCAGCCGAGATCTCACCCTGCGGGTGATCCCTGCGGCGGATGCCTCCGGTGAGACCCTGCTCACCGTCTCTGCTGAGGATGAGGGGGGGCGGACCGGGACGAAGAAGTTCTTCCTCGTGGTGAAGTCGGTCCATGACGACCCGACGATCTCCGATATTCCGGAGAACAAGACCACCGAGGAGAACACCCCGATTGATGTCAGCTTCACGGTGGGGACAAAGGAGATATCCTTGGGGAACCTGCTGCTCACCGCGAGTTCCTCGGATACAGATCTGATTCCGTTGGATCGGATGACCTTCAGCGGCACAGGCGATATCCGCACCCTGAAGATCATCCCGGCCCAGGACATGACCGGCGAGGCCCTGATCACCATCACGGTGGATGACGGCGTGACCCGCGTTCTGGAGAGCTTCACCCTCTCGGTGGTTCCGGTGAACACGTCGCCTGAGATATACAGCATTCCAAGTCCCCAGACGGTGGAGGTGAACACCATCGCCACCATTGAGTTCACGGCCCAGGATCAGGAGATGCCGGCCCGGGACTTGGAGATCATCGTCACCTCCTTGAACACGCGTCTGGTCCCGGACGACCATGTCGGCGACGCGGTTTATCTCGGGGACTCGGCCGTACCCAACTACCGTCTGATCATCACCCCCGCGACCGATGAGATCGGCAACGCGGCGATCACCATCAGCGTCAGCGACGGCATGGACACGGCGGAGGCCACCTTCACTCTCCAAGTGATTCCTGAAGGCCCCATAGACAAGCCACCTGAGATCATCGGCTTGGTCAGCCCGAGATACACCAATGAGGATGAGGTGAAGGTGATCAAGTTCAAGGTGCGGGACGAGGGGACCCCCGCGTCGGGTCTGTCCGTGAATGTATTCTCGGCAGACAATGCCCAGACCCTGGTTCCCAATGAGAATATCCAGCTCCAGCGATTCGGGGAGGAATGCACCCTGACCCTCACGCCGGTTGAGAATCAGAACGGCGACGCGGTGATCACCGTGGTGGCGGATGACGGCTACACCACCACAGAAGGCGTCTTCACCCTCAAGGTCGTCTCCATCAACGACACGCCTTTCCTCTCCCCCATTGAAGGGGAGCGTGAGGTGGAGGTGGGCGAATCGGCCTTGTTCCGGTTCACCATGAGCGACGTGGAGACAGTTCTGGAGACCGGGAATGTCCGTGTTCAGGCGAGCAACGATTGGCTGATTCCCAAAGAGAATGTCAAGGTGGACTGTTCCGGCATATGCACCGCCCGACTGACTCCTGTGGCGGGACGGAGCGGCACGGCCGGGATCACCGTGACGATTGACGACGGCGAAGGGGACATCAATTCCATTAAGGAAAGCTCGTTTGTTCTCACCGTAGGGGATGTGACACCCGGCGATGTTGACGGAGATGAGTCTGTCGGATTGGATGACGCGATCCTAGCTTTGAAGGTGCTGGCCGGCATTCCTGCGACAGTCGTCTTGGATGCCGATGTGAACGGCGACGGCAGAATCGGAATGGCCGAAGTCATCTATATCTTGGCGGAACTTGGAATATGACTGATTCCTGATTATAACGGATTTAGGGGAGGCCTTGAACTTGAACTTGAACTTGAACGTGAACTTATACTTGAACTTGCCCACAACATTCACGTTCAAGTTCACGGGCACGGGCACGGGCACGCTCACGTTCACGGGCAGGCGGCCTCCCCGAAAAGCGTTATAATCAGCTGATTCTAATGGTTTTTGTGGTTTCCGATATGAACCGCAGATAAACGCAGATAAACGCAGATGAACACATACACGGCCTGTGCGGGAGCATCTGCGTTCATCTGCGGT
>JAOZRQ010000758.1 GCA_029940115.1 Desulfobacterales bacterium | reverse complement strand
GACGGCGCTCAAATGGCACCATGCAATTTTTTCGACAGAAAACTGCCCAAGGGCTGTCGTTCCAAGGGCCCTCATTCTTGCGAAAGCAGGAATCCATCTGGCTTCATCGCAACAGTGGATTCCCGCTTTCGCGGGAATGACAGTCAGGACGCCTCACGCCTCACCCCTCACGTCTCACGCCTCACGCCTCACGCCTCACGTCTCACGCCTCACGCCCCACGCCCCACGCCTCACGCCCCACGCCTCACGCCTCACGCATCACGCCTCACGTATCACGCCTCACGTTTCACGCCTCACGTATCACGCCTCACGTTTCACGCATCACGCCTCACGTATCACGCCTCACGTTTCAAATTTCGCTTTGAATTCCATATAAATCTTGGTCCCTTTTCCAGGATACGACATGATATCCATCCTCCCACCGATAAGGCACACCCTCTCGTTCATCCCCCAGAGGCCCATATGCGTCTCATCCAAGGCCCTGTTCAGAACCTCGTCCATGTCGAATCCCTTCCCGTCATCCAATATCCAGATCATGGCATTATTCGGGCCGACCGGACCCAGTCCCCCAGAAACCTGGGTCGCATCCGCGTGTTTCCGCACGTTGTTCAGGGCTTCTTGGAACAGTCTGTAAACATTGATGCCCGTCTCATAATCCAAGACAATCTTCCTTTCTTCATCAAGAGTGAAATCAACATCCACACCTGTGTCTTTCATGAACTCCGTACAGAGCATGCTTAAGGAGGCAACCATATCCAGCCTGTCCAATGCAGTGGGCCGCAATCCGTGAGCCAGACTCCTGATGGAGGCGATGGATTTTCTGAGAATGGCGTTCGCCTTTTTTGCCTTGGCCTCGGCTTGGGACATGCTCTTTTCATGCCTGAAGATCCCCTCATATTTGAACTGCACGACCGCAAGCTCCTGTATGATGCTGTCATGCAGATCCAGCGATATCCGCTGTCTCTCCTCCTCCTGGGCTCTGAGAAGCGACTGGTGCAACAGGCGGATGCGTTCCTCCGCGCGCCTGCGTTCGCTGATCTCGGCCCTGAGTCTCCGTCTCACCATCCGCTTGATGACAAGGAGAAGCGCGAAGCCGATCAGAAACATCCCCAGCAGGATCATGATCGCGTTGTCTCGGTCCCGCAGATACGGACCCGGGTCTTTCCGGACCATGAGCACACCGACCGGGTTCCCGCTGAAACCGCTCACAGGCAGGCACTTCGAAATGTTGCCATGTTGGCTCATCTTGACAGTACTTACGGAGATGTTCCTCTCCATGACCTTTGTGAGCGTCTCAGGCTGTGGCATGGCGAATGGGTTGCCGGCAATTCTGTCAGCCTGCGCGACCCGGCCGGCACGTCCGAACAGGGCGACGTCCGCATCCAAGGCACGGCTTATGGTGCCGAGTATCCCGGGCCTGATGTTCAGAATGCGACGAAGGACCACCGCGCCCACGATCCTCTCCCTGTCATGCCGGTCATGGACCGGGGCCGCGCCAGTAAGCGCAAGCACCTCTGACGTCTCTGTCGGCAACCTGTTCCCCCCATCGAATCCTTCGGCTGCCATCTCGCTTCTGCCCATCATCTCCACGCCGCAGACAGCGTTTCCGTTCAGGGCCTCAATCGTGTACAGGTTCTCTGGAAACAGATCCTTCAGCTGTTCTGGCGCGTGGGAGCGCGCCAGGACCCTGTGGGAGGTGTCCATGACCGTCACCATGTCCAGCTTGTCGTGATCCGCCGACTTTGCCAAGTCCCTGCCGAGCTTCACCCCCAAGTCAAGCCCTGAGAAGAACAGAACCGTCTTTTTCCGGGCATACGCATCCGCGAGATGTCTCATCTCATCCACCGAGTTCTGGAAGATGATCTCCGCGGCCTTGGCAGACGAGGTGATTTCCGCGGCCGCCTGCTCCTCCGTCTTTCCGCTGAAAAACAGGACAAAGAAGAGCACCGCGCAGAACATCGGCACGAACAGGACGATTGAGAGCGCGATGCCGAGTTCCCTGTCAATGTTCAGTTCTTTCGTCTCCATTTCCATTTTCATTTTGGCACCATTCAAAGTTTGTAGTTCCGCCTCTCGGCGGTGTGACACCGCCTGAAGGCGGAACTGCAAACTTTGTAGCCCCAATTTGCGTCAAAGTCAATTTCTCAAGCGGCCAAGACTCGGATTCATCAATCGTGTCCAAAAAAGAAACTCAGTTTTTTGAAGAAACTGAGCTGTGTACAGGACAAAAAATTGTGGGTGGCAAGAAACCCGGCTTTTTTCCCGAACGGGCGGATTCCCAAACCGTCAGAAAAAGCCGGGTTTCCTTCCCATTCACTTTTTTTGTCCTGTACACAGGAAACTGAGTTTGGTTTTCCAGAGAAATAGAAATCGGCTTGACTTTGTCATCTTGTCATCTTATACTATCCTAATAGTGTTTCACTCACTTGAACGTGAACACTCAAGTTCAAATTCATGTTCAATACCATGACAGACTTGAAAGATCGGCAACCCCGATGCCATCTTTTGGGTTTGGCAGTTCGTCGTTTGAACGCGGAACGATGAGGTGGGCGTACACACAAAGCAAGCTTTGCACTCCGGAGGAAAGCACACGCAAAGCGAGCTTTGCACTCCGGACGGGCGTACACGCAAAGCAAGCTTTGCACTCCGGACGGGCGTACACACAAAGCAAGCTTTGCACTCC
>JAOZRQ010000757.1 GCA_029940115.1 Desulfobacterales bacterium | reverse complement strand
CCGGCTTTTTCTTGCAGTTGGGAAGTCGGCCCTTTTGGGAAAAAGCCGGGTTTCTTCTTGGGAATCATTTTTCCTTGTCTTTTTGGCGCCTTTCTTCTCCCCGAATCGTCTTCAGCATCTTCTCAATCTCGGTTTTCCTGGCTGGATCCGTGACATATGGCAACGCCCGCTTCAGATGAAAGCGGGCGTTTTCAAATTCTCGCTTATCCTTATAATATAGGCCGAGATGATAATGGGCATCTCCGAGCTTTTTCTGTTTGCCATAAGCCTCCCCCAAAAAATGGCGGATCTGCTTCTGATCTGGGTGCGCTTCCAAAATCGTCTCAAACGCGGCGGACGCGGCTTCAAAGTGCTCCATTTCCATGTGGGTTCGCCCCAGAAAAAATAGTCCTTCCGGATCCGCCGGTGCGATGCTGAGGGCCCCTTCCAAGGTCTTCAATGCCTCCTGATACTGGCCGTGCAGGAAGTAGGTGACACCGAGGTCTCGCAGGATATACGGGTCAAGGGCTTTTCCAGCCAGTGCCCGCTTAAAGTGGGGAATCGCCTTTTCCCTGAGCCCGGTCCTTGCGAGGATCAGCCCATATCCGTAATGGGCTACGGGATCAGCAGGATGGGCGAGCACATCGGCCTCAAACTTTCCCAAGGCCGAATCCCGGTTCCCATAGACTGCGGTGAGACGCGTATGCGCTCTTTGGAATCTGAAATTCTCGATTTTGGGCCGCGTGGCGGCATGCGCTCGGTCAGACTGCGTTTCAATATACGCGATCCGCTCCTCCACCGCAGGATGGGTGGTCAGATAGGTCGGGATGCTCTCGGAGCCGAACCATTGCTTCTCCCGGATCTTTTTCAGGATGGTCAGCAACCCCCTGTGGCTGTATCCGGCTTTGAACAGGTATTTCAAGCCCACTTGGTCGGCTTGGCGCTCATTTTCCCGGCTGTAGGCCAGGGAGAGGGACTGGCCGGCCGCCATGGAACCGAGGGTCAGCGCGTTGGTGGCCGCGGCCCCTGCCCCGCCCGCCCCCAGCAATATCCCCGCGGCAACCCCCGCCAGCGTGGCCAGCCCGATCTTTGATGAGCGTTCGATCTTCTCGGAGATATGCCGACAAGACGCGTGGGCGATCTCGTGGGAGAGGATCCCTGCCAATTCATCCTCGGCCTCCATGGCTTGGAACAATCCACTATTGATGAAGACATGCCCCCCCGGCCCTGCAAACGCGTTATAGGCATCTTCCTTTATGACATAAAAATGATATTCAAACGGCTGGGGAGGAAACACCGAAACGATCTTCTGCCCCAGCTGGCTCACATAATCGGCAATGGCCGGATCCTGTATGATCCGGTAGTGGCTCCGGACCACCTTCATGAACTCGTGTGACAGTTCCTCCTCCTCCTTGAGGGTGATGCAGAAGGCACTCTCCGGGAAAAGCATCCCCACAAACAACACCATCACACAGAGAGCAAACACTGTTTGGAAGAGCTTCATTGGGATCCTCCTTTGTCTGGTTGGCCAGTGGCTAGTGGTCAGTTGCAACCGACAACTGACAATCCTCATAATTATATAGAATCGAAAGAAATTGTAAAGCGAATTTTCACAAAAAAGGAGTGCAAAAATGGCGGATTTTTTGCGCCTGTCACGGGATGAACCGCAATTGGCCAGATGGCGAGGATGCCACAGATTGCTCAAAGCCCGAACCCCAGATTGCAAGAAAGCATTATGGATGGCAATCTGATCCGAACCGCAGATGGCGAGGATACTACAGATTGCCAAAAAACCGAACTCCAGATTGCAACAAATCACTGATTATAACGGATTTGGGGATCCCGTGCCCCGTTGCGGGCACACTCATATATGTGTTCATGCCCACATGCACGTTCACGCCCATGGGCAACGGGCATGCCATGTTCACGGCCACCCAAAAAGCATTAAATCGTAAGTCAGTTCCAAGTTTGATGACATGTTCACGGCCACCTCAAAAAGCGTTAAATCATAAGTCAGTTCCAAGTTTGATGTTGACAATCGAGCCTGAAAGAGGCATTCTTCATTTGTGCCTTGTGTGAGGATGCCACAGATTGTCCCAAAAAACGAATGTCAGGTTGTAAATCTGCGGTTCATATCCATTAAGGAACCATGACCAAACAACATCCCGGCCCACGCCCGTTTCGGATTGGCAAATCCGAGACGTCTGCCGGATTTGGCAATCCGGCAGGAGCTGGAAATGGGGAAGTTGTTTGGTCACGGTTCCTAATGATCATCTTTTCTGGCAAATACTCTCTTTACCCTATTGACATCAGGGTTCATCTGTGAAATAAGGTGCAGACTTGGGTGGAAAAAGTTTGTAGTTCCGCCTCTCGGCGGTGCGACACCGCCTGAAGGCGGAACTACAAACTTTTTGATGAAAAAGCCGGGTTTCTTTCCCATTCACTTTTTTGTCCTGTACACAGTGAAAAATTGTCTGTAAGAAAAAATGGGTTGATGTGTAACATCTTTGTACAGGACAAAAAAATGAGCGAGCAAAGAAACCCGGCTTTTTTCTGTCGGGAGAGAAGCCGGCCGTTCAGAAAAAAGCCGGGTTTCTTGCCCATTCCACATTTTTTGTCCTGTACACAGTGAAAAATTGTCTGTAAGAAAAAGGTGTTGCAAGTATGGGCGTTGTTTGAAACCGTGAGGATGGTTCATAAACTGA
>JAOZRQ010000225.1 GCA_029940115.1 Desulfobacterales bacterium | reverse complement strand
CAACCCAAATTGAGCGATTCTTTGGCCTGAACATGATTCCTTCCCTGCAATTCCAGGGGTTCGGCGATTTTCGGGCTTTCACCCATTGGGTGAAAGCCCTGAAATGGGCAAACCCTTCAATGTCAGAACATCAGCCAGTTTTGCTGACAAGAATCGCTCAATTTAGGTTCAAACACCTTCTACGTTTCACGCCTCACGTTTCACGCCTCACGCTTCAGCTTTACAGATAGGACTGAATGATGAAAGAGATCGTTATGAAAATCCTTGACGAAAGCGTCAAGGTCAAAGAAGCATTTGTGAAAAAGAATGCGGATCGTATCGTTGATGCCGCGGACAGGGTCGCGGCATCCATTGTGTCAGGCCATAAGATCCTCATCTTCGGCAACGGCGGCAGCGCGGCCGATGCCCAGCATATTGCCGCGGAGTTCATCAACCGGTTTCAGATCGAGCGCCGCCCCCTCCCGGCCATGGCCCTGACCACAGACACCTCCGTGATCACAAGCATCGCCAATGACTATCATTTTGATGAGATATTCTCGAAACAGATCATCGCGCTGGGCCGGAAGGATGACATGGCCATCGGCATCAGCACCAGTGGGAATTCACCCAATGTCATCAGAGCCATTGAGGCGGCCAGAGAGATGGACCTATTCACCATCGGCTTTTCAGGCCGGGGAGGGAAGCTCGCCGAATGTGCGGATATGGTTTTCGCAGTGGAGTCAGAGACCACAGCAAGAATTCAGGAGACGCATATCACTCTGGGCCATATCCTGTGTGATCTGATCGAAAGAATTTTGTTTCCCGTGCCCCAGCAGCCCGTGCCCCAGCAGCCCGTGCCCCAGCCCGTGCCCGTGCCCGACATCGGGCTGGGGCAAGAAGGGCTGGGGCAGGGACTGAGGCACGGGAAGATGCCTTTTGAACCGATTGACTTGGCCCCTTTGAAGACCTATTCCCTTTCAGAGCGGGAGAGCAAGGTCTGTGCGGATGATTTCGCCTATCCTTGGAAGATAGGGGGACGATTCAAAGACTTTCTCGGGTCTCTTCCGGATATTCTTGCCGCGACGGATATCAAGGCGGTCATCGCCTCCATCGCGGCGGCTGTTGAAGAGCGGAAAACCGTCATGCTTGCCATGGGCGCACATGTGATCAAGGTCGGGTTGAATCCGATTGTCATTGATCTGATGGAGCGGGGCATTCTCACGGCTGTGGCGCTGAACGGCGCGGGGATCATCCATGATTTCGAGTTGGCCATGACCGGCATGACCTCGGAGGATGTGGCTGCATCCCTCGGAGACGGCACATTCGGCATGGCCCGCGAGACGGGCGAGTTTTTAAGCGAGGCGATCAGGAAGGCCGGGCGGGAATCCCTTGGACTAGGCCACGCGGTGGGTCTCTCCCTCATCGAGAAGAATCTGCCCTTCATGGAGAAAAGCATCCTCGCCGCAGGGGCCCGCCTCGGCATCCCCGTGACGGTTCATATGGCCATCGGAACCGACATCATCCACATCCATCCCGGGTTTGACCCAGAAGCGGCCGGCGCGGCAAGCCACAGGGATTTCCGGATATTCGCCTCCGCAGTGGCCACGTTGGAGAGCGGCGTTTATCTGAATGTGGGGTCCGCGGTGCTGCTGCCCGAAGTCTTTCTCAAGGCGCTCACCCTTGTCCGCAACCTGGGGCATGAAGTGAGGCACTTCACCACGGTGAACATGGATTTCATCCGCCATTACCGACCCATGACCAACGTGGTCACCCGGCCCACTCTCGAAGGCGGAAAAGGATACAACCTTGTGGGGCATCACGAAATCATGCTGCCGTTGATCGCGGCAGGAGTGATTGAGGCGAGTGAGAAGTGAGGGATAGAGGAGTGATGATTTCCCATTATGAACCGCAGATGAACGCAGATGAACGCAGACGGCCTGCGTGTTGAGCAGAGTGCGGGATCATGAACGCAGACGGCCTGCCTGTTGAACAGAGTCCAGGCTCATCCGCGTTTATCCGCGGTTTGTGAAGGTTGTTTTTTCTGGGCATATTCCGGCAGGCTGTTTTTCAGACTGACTGATTATAACGGATTTAGGGGAGCCCGTGAACTTGAACTTGAACTTATACTTGAACTTGAACTTATACTTGAACCTAAATTGAGCGATTC
Source organism: Desulfobacterales bacterium (assembly GCA_029940115.1). Lineage (GTDB taxonomy): Bacteria > Desulfobacterota > Desulfobacteria > Desulfobacterales > 4be13 > JAOZRQ01. The sequence continues at coordinate 7,992 of JAOZRQ010000225.1, read as the reverse complement.
TTTTGGCCTGAACATGATTCTTGTCCCACGATGTCAGGTCTCGGCGATTTTCAGGTTTTCACCCATTGGGTGGAAATCCTGGGACGGGCAAAGTCTTGGATGCCATACGTTCAGCCAGTTTTTCTGACAGGAATCGCTCAATTTGGGTTGAACTTGAACTTGAACTTATACTTGAACCTGGACTTATGCTTGAACTTGCCTGCAAATGAATGTTCAAGTTCACGTTCACGGACAGAGCGGCCTCCCCGAAAAGCGTTATAATCAGCAGACTGATTTTCAGGATCGCAACGGTCTGAAATCATGTACAACCACAAAAACCGTAGAATCAGTCACGCCTCACGCTTCACGTCTCACGCATCACGCCTCACGCTTCACCTCTCACGCATCACGTTTCTTGGAGGAAAACTATGAACTTTTACAAACGGCTGTCTGACAGCATGAAATTTGTGTTTGTTTTTTTGGCCATCTCCATCCCGATGACCGCCCATGGTCTTTCCCCTTCAACGGTTCATTCCATAAAGGTGGACCCGTCGGGGAAGAGCATCTCGGTCAATCTGATGAATGCGGATATTTCGGATGTTGCCCAGATGCTTTCAAAGGAGGCTGGGATAAAGGTGCTTCTGGACCAGAGCATCGCCGATCAGAAGATCACCTCAAAATTTGAGGATGTGCCGATTGAGTCAGGGGTGAAGCGGATTCTGGGATCCCAGATCAGTAGCGCGTTCATCTTTTCCAAGGAGAAAGGCCCGTCAGGGGAGGAGACGTTTCATCTCGACATGGTCAGGATATTCAAAAGCGGCGACATGCTCGGAGCCAACTTCAGGGAATTTGACAAAGGAACCGCGTCTGAGACCGGCAAAGCGGGAAAATCCGCATCCGTTTCTGCTCAAGGATCCGATTCAGAGGCAGGAGCAGAACCCGGAAATCGGCCCGCCAAACCTCAAAGCCGGCGCGACCGGTTGCAACAATACATATCCGCGAGATCCAAGGGGGCCATCGCGCATGAGATCAACTTGGCAAGAAAGAATCTGGACATCATCCGAAAGCGGAACCGCGCCCAAGTGGATCGTGCAAAGCGGAACATCGCCAGCCTGAGGATGAAGTTGAGCCAGAACCCCTCTCCAGATGCGAGAGCCGCTCTGGTAAAAGAGCTGTCCAAGGCCGAACAGGATCTCTCCCGGATAAAGACGGCAAACACCCGACTGCTCATGGACGAGGAGAGGAACCTGAGAGAGATGAATGAGGGGATCTCCGAGATTGACAGCCGGGAAAGATTCATCCAGAGGCAGCGGGACGCTGTCAGGCAGAGACGAGCGAAAGAAAACGAAAAATGACATGGATTCAGTTTGTAGTTCCGCCTTTAGGCGGTCTCGCACCCCCTAAAGGCGGAACTACAAACTGAACCACCTTTCAGACAAAATGAAAGCAATGGCTCGGATTTACCGAGCGGTGCCCCCATGGAAGCGTCTCAGAAACCGGGTTTCTTTGATTACGGAAATCCTTTCTTATCGCTAATCCGTGTAGAAGGATCAATCAGGTGTCAACAATGAAAATCAAAACAATGACAATCGGGTTTCTCGTCTGCCTTCTGGCCGGTGTCCCTTTATCTATGGCGGACCCGCCTTCAAAACCGGTGATCGTCAGTGCCAGCCCCCCAGCCGGCGAGCCGACAACGGACAACACCATCTTCATCACATGGATCGCCTCAACGGATCCGGATGGTGATCTGGCATGGTATGCCACTGAGTGGACCACTGACAAGAGGGAGGAGTCAGAGGAAGGCCCTTTGGGAAGAAGCCAACCCGATGTCGCCACATCGGAGACCTCTGATCCTTTGGAGGACGGTTCATACTATTTTTACATCCGGGCCGCGGACAATCTCGGCGCTTTCAGCGAGAGGGATTACAGGGGGCCTTTCATCATCACCACCCAGCCGATCATCACGTCGGTGGAGCCGGCATCTGGAACCACCGATTCGGCCACCAGCGTCATCCTGACCGGAACGGCCTTCATGGAGGACGCCACGGTCACCATCGGGGAGACCCGGATTGAGATGGTGGAGTTCAAGGACGCGACTGAATTGCGGATAACCGTCCCCGCGGAGCTTGATCCGGGAATGTATGACATTACCGTGACCAACCCAAGTAGCATTGGCGGGAAGAACCATCCGAAAGAAGACTGCTTTGAGGTGCTCTCTGAGATTCAGGTCTCTGCCGGCCCTGATGAGCAGATGGCGACAAACCGTGCCCATGCCTTCACCGACGCGGCTGCCCCTGGGAATATGACATATCTGTGGGAAGTGACAGACGCGCCGGCCAGTGCGGAGGCTGACAGGGATTATTCCCTTACCTTTCCAGAATTGCTTAATGGCACTTCTTTTTCGGCAAATGTCCCCGGAGTTTATGTTGTCAGGCTGACGGTCAACGACGAGGCGGGTGAGCCGCTTGGCAGTGACACCGCAACCCTGACCGTTTATGTGAGGGGAGACATATATAAGGATGGAAACGTCACCTTGGCTGATCTGCTCATCGTGTTGCAGGTGCTCGCGGGTATTGACCCTTCCGTCACCATCCAACTCCTTGCGGCGGATGGCAAAGTGGATGCGGGTGACGCGGTTTACATCCTTCAATCTTTGAAGGGTGAATGGTGAAGCCGCTTTTTCCTTGTTGTCCGGAGTGCCAAACTTGCAGTTTGGCATGCCCGAAACCGGGGATCTGCCAAACTGCAAGTTTTGCAGATAATCTTTTTGTCAAAAGCCATAGTTATGAAAAAGGAGGAACATCTCATGGAAGTCCAAGAACACGAAAGAAACATTCAGGAAATATGGGCCTTGTTCAGGGAGACGGACAGGCAACTTAAGGCGATGTCCCAGGAATTTGAAAGGCGTTCAAAAGAGATCGATGAGCGTTTCAAGGAGACGGACAAAAGGACAGGGAAGAAGATGGACAAGCTGGCGGGTCTGTTTGACAGCCAGTGGGGAAAGCTGATGGAGTCCCTCGCGGAGGGTGGTCTTCTGAAGCTCTTTCAGCAGAGGGGAATCCGCGTGTATCAGATATTTCAGCGGGCGAAGAGCCGCAGGAACGGCCGGCACATGGAGGTTGACCTGCTCCTGGTGAATGACGACGAGATCGTGGTGGTCGAGGTGAAGACGACGCTGAAGGCCGACCATGTGAAAGACTTTCTGGGGGACATGGCCGAGTTCCCCGAATTTTTCCATCATTACAAAGATTTGAAAACCTATGGCGCGATGGCGGCCCTGCGGATGGAGCAGAAGTCGGACCGGTTCGCCCAGAAGCAGGGACTGTTCGTCATAAAGGTCGGCGGGGAGGGGATGACGGAGATTCTGAACGACAGCGAGTTCACGGCAAGAGACTTCTCATCAGCAGAAGGGAGAGGAGCCGCTTTTTGAAAAAAAAAATTGAGAGAATCATAAAATCTGTGTAATCTTATTGTTAAAAGTGGGGATGAGAAAATTCTTGTTTGTCTCAGCTCAATGTGATATGAATCATCATAATTTTTGATGGCAATCCCTCGGAATGGCTGAGAACACCGAATGGAGGCCCGTGGGGTTCCTCAGTCGTCCCTACGGGACTGGACAAATTGTCTGATTATAACGGATTTAGGGGAGCCCTGTGAACGTGCCCGTAAACTTGGGCTTGAGCTTGAACTTGAACTTGAATCCTGACGTGAGCATTCGTTCACGTGCACGTTCAAGCCCGACCCCGGCAATGAATTGCCGGGCTATTTTCACAAGTCCCTCCGGGACAGTTCCCCCAACTGAAGATGGCGACAATCACAAATTCCGGCTCGGACAATGGAAGGGCAAATCATGGCAATCCTTCAATCCTGTGAATCCTGGTTCAGACAGTGGGGGACAAAAGTTGTCTGTCAAAAACTGGGACATAAGTTTTCACACCAAGGCAAAAAAATGGTGAAAGATGGCGCGTGGGCAACAATCAAACCTGAACCTTACAGCAACAACAAACCAAGCAACAAACATTGCAGAAACTAAATTTGATTTACATGGGAGGTGATGCAAGGAACTGAAAAACCCATTTTTTGGTGGCTGTTCAATCAGCCGTTTCTAAAATTTTTGAAAGACTTTTTTAAGGAGACAGGAAAAATGAAACTGTGGAAAGGAATTATCCTTTTTGCGATGTGTCTGACCCTCATCGGCATGGCCTTTGCCCCGATGGCAGGCGCAGTCAGCACGATGGAGACCAAGGACTCCCCGCTGTTCAAGGAGACGTTGAGCAAGTCGGTCTCCAGAATGGCGAAAGGCCAAGTGACGAGGAAGGCTTACAGAGGGCCGAGGCAGTTCACCATGGATCCCAACGATGCGGTATGCTTCAGGGAAACAACGGATGCTGATGATCCGGCTTGCAACATTGGACCTACAAGAGATCCGGGCGATAAGGCTTGTTTTGAACCCACGCTGAGACCCGGCGATCCTGAGTGTTTCATCGAAGAGACCATGGACCCCATGTTCTGTGAGTTCAATGAGACAATGGATCCCATGAATGCTGCCTGCGAGTTCAAGGAGACAATGGATCCGGCGAAGCCCGATTGCTTTCCTGATACTGAGAATCCCATGGATCCCAGGTGTGGCATGGAAACCGAGAATCCCATGGATGAAAGATGCGGATTTGAGCCGACCCGGAATCCGATGGATGATGAGTGCAACATCAAAGAAACAACCGATATCATGAATTCTGACTGCAATGCCGGGATGGAGACGAAGGATCCTGGGGACGACAGATGTCACATCCAAGAGACCATGGACATCGTGCGTTGCGAGTTTGAACCCACAATGGATCCCATGAATGACGTGTGCGACATGGCCACAAAGGATCCCATGGACGATGCCTGTTTCAGGGAGACCATGAATCCCATGGAATGTGAGATCAAGCCCACCATGAATTTCATGGATCCGGGGTGCGATTTTGAGGCAACTAAGGACCCTGCGAATTCCGCCTGCTATCCGGATACAGAGAGACCCATGGATCCGGCTTGCGAGATTCCATACACGGAGAATCCCATGGATCCGCGTTGCATTGAAGCCAAGCCGACCATGGATCCCAACACCCCTGACTGCGATTTTACCAAGATAGCCAATGATTCCGAGTGCGAGGAGATGAGACCCACGATGAATCCCGCGGACTGGGCCTGCGACATCGAACCCACCATGAACCCCGGGGATGAGGGATGTCACTTTGAAGTCACCATGGATCCGATGACTGACGCATGTTTCAAAGAGACCATGAACCCCATGAATTGCGATTTCGAGCCCACCATCAATCCGATGGATGGCGAGTGTGAGATTGATCATACCAAGAATCCGATGGATGAAAGGTGCAAGGATCACTTTGAAGAGACCATGAATCCGATGGATGCCCAGTGTTTTGGAGAAGACGACATCACCAGAAACCCGATGGATCCAAAGTGCGAGTTCAAGGAAACCATGAACCCGATGGATGGCAGATGTGATTTTCGTCCCACCATGGATCCCATGGCTGAAGAGTGTAAGGATGATTTTGCTGTCACCATGAATCCCATGGACAAAAACTGTCACATTCAGGACACCATGGATCCCATGAATGAGAAATGTGATTTCAAGGAGACCATGAATCCGTTTGACATGTGGTGCGAGATCAGAGCCACCATGAACCCGATGGATGTGGATTGCGAGGATGAGTGGGAGACCAAGAACCCTGCGGACCCCAAATGTGCGGACCTCATCCGTTTCACAGACAATCCCATGGATCCGGAGTGCTTCTTCATCGAACCCACCATGGATCCAGACATGGAAGGGTGTCTGCCCACCATGGACGTCGCAACATGCGTTGATACCATGAAGCCTGACAACCCCTCTTGCAAGCCCCCCGAGACAGTGGATCCCTGGGACCACAGGTGCGAGTTCCCCGACACCATGCATCCCATAGACATGGCATGTCAGATGGAACACACCATGGATCCCTTCAACCCGGATTGCAAGGATGAATTTGAACTCACCATGAATCCCATGGTTGATGACTGTCGGAATAAATTTGAGCCGACCATGAATCCCATGGAGAAAGAGTGCGGAGATGACTTCCATCATACCATGAATCCGATGGAGAGGGAATGCGGGGATGGTATCAGAGACACCATGAATCCCATGGAGAAAGAATGTGGGGATGACATTCAGGACACCATGAATCCCATGAACGAGGAGTGCGGGGATGATATTGAGTTCACCATGAACCCCATGGATGACGAATGTCATATCGAACACACGATGAATCCCATGGATAAAGAGTGTCAGCTTCCCTGCACGATGAATCCCATGGACAAAAATTGTTATCCCTGTCCCTCAAAGGATGCGGATTGTCCTAATTGTATTCCGCAGACAATGCACCCCATGCTGGATGAATGCACGCATGAGATCAAGCAGACCATGAATCCGATGGATGACTGGTGCGATATCCCGGTCACTGAGAATCCGATGGATCCGAAGTGTGAGTTCACGGACACCAAAAACCCCATGGATCCTGGTTGCCAAGTGCAGTTGGACACGAAGAACATGATGGATCCCGAATGCATCGTTCTCAGGCCGACCATGGACCCTGACGACACTGAGTGCCGTCCCCAACTTCATCTTGTCACTGTGGATCCGGAAGATGCCAAGTGTTGCACATGGGTTCCCAATGATATCAGATGTGTTGCCTCCACCATGAATGTCGCGGATATGGCGTGTCACATCGAACCGACCATGGATATGATGGACAAGGTGTGCAGGGATGGGATGCCTGATACCATGGATCCGGTCGAATGCGAGGATGACATCAGGCCTACCATGAATCCCATGGGCAGATCGTGTGAGATTGAGCCGACCATGAATCCCATGAATGCCAGATGTCAGATTCATGAAACCATGAATCCCATGGACAAGGATTGCAAGGACAAATTTCATGCGACCATGAATCCGATGGATGAGAACTGCGGGGATGACATTGATTTCACCATGAACCCCATGGACAAAGAGTGTGATTTTCCGGAAACCATGAATCCCATGGATGAGGACTGCAAATTTCCAGAGACCATGCATCCGATGGACAAGGATTGCGGGGATGGGACTGTCGGTACGGGTGAAATGGAGATCATGCCCACCATGAATCCCATGAGCAGAAGGTGTGGCGATGATATCCAGTTCACCAGGAATCCCATGGACAAGGAGTGCAAGAACGAAATTCCGGCTACCATGAACCCCATGGATGAGGGATGTAAGGATGATTTCGGGACGACCATGCATCCGATGGACAAAGAGTGTGACGGTCATTTTGGGCCCACCATGCATCCCATGGACAAAAAATGTGACAAAAATTTCCCGCCCACCATGAAGCCGATGGACATGGGTTGTGATGAGGACATGTCGGAAACCATGAAACCGATGGACAAGACATGTGACATCCCGGTCACCATGAATCCCATGGCATGTGAGGATGAAATCAGGGACACCCTGAATCCCATGGATGATGAGTGTGAGGATCAGATCGTTCCCACCATGAATCCGATGCGGAAGAAGTGCCAAGAGAACATGGTTACCCAGAATCCGATGGATGACAGTTGCTGGGATGGCACTGGCAGATCAGCAAGAAATGGCTCCACAAACCCGATGTCCAGCGACACCCCGGAGACTCAGAGCGCGATGGACACCAACTGTAATCCGCTCTCCGACGGGAAGATCGAGTTGAAGGACGCGATCTATGTCTTGCAGTTCCTTACCGGCGCGAAGTAGTTCTCGGATTCACCACTGACAGAAACCGGACTCTCATCACCTAATCAAAAACCCTGGTTTCATCAGGAACGCAGAAAAAAGGCAGGGTTGCGAAAGCGGCCCTGCCTTTTCAGTTTCTGAGTTTCTGAGTTTCTGAGTTTCTGGGTTTCTGGGTTTCTGAGTTTCTGGGTTTCTGGGTTTCTGGGTTTCTGGGTTTCTGGGTTTCTGGGTTTCTG
>JAOZRQ010000224.1 GCA_029940115.1 Desulfobacterales bacterium | reverse complement strand
CAAAAAAAGAGAAACCCGGCTTTTTTCTTGCAGTTGGGGAGTCGGCCCATTTGGAAAAAAGCCGGGTTTATCGCCCTTTCCAACTTTTTGTCCTGTACACAGCCCCAACTTATAAATGCGCCCGTTCAAAGCTGTAAGCTTCAATCCCGGTTCCTATTCGGAGATGGGCATTGATCTTCGTTTCGGCCAGTCACCCACTCTGCTCACGCCGGGATTGCCAAATCCGGCGGGATGGCTTGGATTTGCCAATCCAAGCCGAGCCACATGGTCTAAACGAAGATTGCCAAATCCGGCGGGATGGCTTGGATTTGCCAATCCAAGCCGAGCCACATGGTCTAAACGAAGATCAGGCCGGAGATGGCTTACAGCTTAATAATGGATCCAGAAGCCGCACCTCTCTGCGCTCCCCAAGGGTGGCCCAGTTGAGCCTCTCGAGGGGAAAGGACTCGGGTATCCAAGCAACGGTGATGTGCAGATGGGAGAGAATTGTTTTCCGTTCAACTTCGGAAATTCTTCCCAAAACATCCCTTTTGTTCAGCACGCTTCCCGGATGAAGGGTGTGAGCCGGCCGGGTATGTCCGTAAATGGTGTAAAGCCGGTCTCCGTTGCCATTACGGATATCATGGCGCATATAAACCGATTTCCCCAGAAAGTCACCCTCAATCTTGACCACTTCCCCGTCATGCATGGCTGGAATCCGGGTGGTCCCGTCCAGTCTGACCTCTTGGCCCGCCTTGTTTCTGTACAAACAGATGTCCACGCCTTCATGGGGAGATGGACGTTGGCCCCCTTTTCCCCACCATTTCTCAGGCGCGTCGAATAACATGCCCGGATAAAAGAGCCATTCCCCAAATCCACTTTCAAACAGACGGTTGCAGGTCACCATCTCTTTTAAAGGATGAAGGGTGAAGGATAAAAGATGAAATTTTTCCGAAATCATCACCGCTTGGTTTGGACCTGTCATCTTTTGGTAAATCCGAGTCGTCTGCCGCTCCTGTTCTTCGGTCAATATTCCCACGATTGGCAAATCCGAACCCGCATCGGGTGCAATCTGGGCTGATGAAAATGTCACAGACAGAGTTGCCGATTGTGATCCCATTTTTGTTCCCCCCATTTTTTTGCTTTGAAAATCAGCCGGTTGCAAAATGCGGGGGAATAAAACTGGGATCAGCCTTTGGGAACATCGGCAAGATTTTCATCACCCCAAGTGCAATCCCTAAGGTGGCGATCACCTCGTTCCCACGCTTTGTGTGAGACCCTCCTTTGATGAGGTGATGCTGGGAGAGAAACCGGGTTTCTTTAATTTAATGGCAGTGGGAACGAAGGTGAGCGAGGGTTCCCACGCGAAGAAGCGTGGGAACGAGCTAGTACAGCACTTTTTAAATTCGTACCCCCTTGATCGCCTCAGATTGCCGCCGGATTTGGCAATCCGGCGGGAGCAGAGGGTGACGAACTTATGAATTGCTGTAAGTACCCGGCCAAAAGTTTTCCGGGATTTTTTCTTGGGAAGACAGCTTCCACAAACCGCGGATGGACACGGATGAACGCGGATGAGTCCGCGGCAGGCAGGCATCTGCGTCTGTCTGCGTTCATCTGCGGTTCCTCATATGCAAACACCTGAAAATATATGGCCAAGTACTTACTAGCTTACTAGTACACCACTTTGTAAGTTCGTACCCCTCGCCCGGCTCGGACTTCAGTCGAACGATTGGCAGATCCGAGCCGCCGGATTTGGCAATTCGGCGGAAGCCGAAGGGGTGACGAACTTATGAATTGCTGTACTAGTACATCAACTTGTAAATGCATCTCCCTGATCGACTTGGATTGCCGCATTTGGCCATCCGGAGGTGACGAATTTATGAATTAGTACACCACTTTGTAAGTTCGTACCCCCTCGCCCGGCTCGGACTTCGGCGTGAGCTCAGTCGAACGCTCAGTCGAACGATTGGCAGATCCGAGCCGCCGGATTTGGCAATTCGGCGGAAGCCGAAGGGGTGACGAACTTATGAATTGCTGTACCAGGAATCACATCCGATCCGCCATGAAGCTCCAGAGTATTCCCGCGCCGATGGCCGAGCCGATGACGCCGGACACATTCGGTGCCATGGCATGCATGAGGAGGAAGTTCGTCGGATCCTCTTGCTGTCCCACATGCTGGACCACCCGGGCGGAGTCGGGAACCGCAGAGACTCCTGCCGCGCCGAGGAGCGGATTGATCTTTGCCTTCAGAAAGAGGTTCATGATCTTTGCAAAGATCACGCCCGATGCCGTGGCAACGCCAAACGCGGCGGCCCCGAGCACGAAGATGAGCACCGAATCGTATTTCAGAAAGACATCTGCCTGGGTGCTGGCACCCACTGTCAGGCCGAGCAATATGGTCACGCTGTCAATGATCGCGGAGCGGGCCGCCACGGCCAGACGTTCCGTGACCACCGCCTCTTTCAGCAGATTCCCGAAAAAGAGCATTCCAAGAAGGGGCAACGCCGCAGGTGCCAAGAAGCAGCAGAGCAGAAATCCGACGACCGGAAAAATGATCTTCTCCTGTTTTGACACCACCCGAGGCTCCTCCATCCGTATCAGACGTTCCTCCCGGCTGGTCAAAAGCTTCATGATCGGCGGCTGAATCACCGGGACCAGCGCCATGTATGAATACGCGGCCACCGCAATGGGGCCGATCAGATTCGGCGCGAGTTTGGCCGTCAGGAATATCGCGGTGGGTCCATCCGCGCCTCCGATGATCCCGATGGCCCCCGCCTCGTTCGGTGCAAACCCCAAGGCAAGCGCGCCCAAAAAGGTCAGAAAGATGCCCATCTGGGCCGCCGCGCCCAACAACATCAGCAACGGCCGGGCGAGCATGGTGGAAAAGTCGGTCATGGCACCGATGCCGAGAAAGATCAGGGGCGGATACACACCGGCTGTCACCCCGAAATAGAGATAATGCAACACACTGTTGCTTTCATATATGCCGAGTCCCAATCCCTTGAACACCGGGATGTTTCCCACCAGGATCCCGAAACCGATGGGAACCAGCAGAAGCGGTTCATACTGCTTTGCGATGCCGAGATAGATGAATATCATGCCGATCACAATCATGATGACATAACGATAGTCGGCCATGGCAAAGCCTGTGTTGGACACAAATTTTGTCAGCAGGTCAATTATGTTTTCCATAGGCCACCTTTTCTTTTCCTCCTTAAACAGTGCTAAAAGTTGGCATCCTTCATTTCTCAGTTTACTTTATATCGTGAACTTGAACGTAAACTTGAATCTGAACTTGCATGGAATGGCAGAAAAGCGTGAACTCCTCTCCGGCTTTTTTGAAGGATGTGTAAAAGTTGAAGGCTTCCCACCTATTTGTTCCAAACGAAATAGCCTTTCCCATCAGGAACGATGCGCTTGGTGATGAGCAGGTCATTCATTGCTGAATGCGGATGCGCCAACCCGCATTTCTGAGCCAGCTCAAGAAGCTTTGGCAACGGAAAATGCTCCCCCAAACGGTCGGTCAGCAATCTGAACTGACGCGCAGATTCCTCGATGTCCTGCGCCAGAGCAAAATCAGGAAGCTCCTCCTTTTGCCACCGGTCCTTCAATCGTTCATAATGGGTCTTCCGCTCGTCCCAGAAAGTCAGGACCTTGTGGAGCTGGGAGATGATAATGGAAAGGACGGTGAGGCCGGTAAACACAATGGATATGCCCACCGCCGCGATGGCCCAGCCGTTATGATGCGCTATTGCTTCCAAACCAGTCAAATTAGACACCTCCTTTTTGTTTTAAGGGAATGTTGATGGGTGAAACGTGATGCGTGATGGGTGAAACGTGATGCGTGATGCGTGAAACGTGATGCGTGAAACGACGGGTGGCATGATTTCCACCAATAAAGTCAGTAAGTTTCGCCATTTTATTTATCAGAGGCATAACATTGTTCAGGTCATACATCAAGAGGTAATCAAAAAGTCGGGCAAGAAAACCGGCTTTTTTCCCAACGGGCCGACCTCCCGGCCGCAAGAAAAAGCCGGGTTTCTTTTCATTCATCCCTCATATTTCATCACTCATCCCTCATCCCTCATATTTCATCCTTCATCATATCCTTCCCCTGTGACCAGAGGCATTCTCTCCTTGACAACCGTATTGATTTTCTTCATGATCTTCTCGCTCAGGACAGCGTTTTCCTGAATCAGGCGCAGGAATTCCTGACCCGACATGCTCAACACCTCCCCGTCCGTCAGGGCCATTGAGGTTCCCCTGTACTGGAAAGGTGTCACCACGGTGGACCAGCCCATGATATCCCCCTTGTTGTGGAGGGTGACGGCCCGATCATCCTTGAAACAGAGCATGAAATTCCCTGACAAGGTCACATAAAAGGTATTGGCGGTGTCGCCACTTCGCGTCAGGAGCTCCCCTTCGGCCACCTTCATCGGATGCATCAAAGGGGCGAGTTGTTCCCGTTCCTCATGGGTCAGCTCTGCAAAAAGGGCCAATGACTTAAGTGTCTGGGTGTCTGTCGGCATCGCTTATCCTTCCTTCTGTAATTGTTTTTCTGAAAATTCAGGCATCCTTCATTTTGCCTGAAAAGTGGTTTGCACTTCCCAAATGAGCGAAAAGTTTGTGGTTCCGCCTTCAGGCGGTGTGACACCGCCTGAAGGCGGAACTACAAACTTTTATTTTACACGCCTGAAGCAGACTCCGAAAAACCCATCCATGGCATGAACATGCGGGGATGTTTTCAAATAAGGTGTAAGCGGTAAGCTGTAAGCTGTAAGGTCGGCTTTGCGGACTTGAAATTCCGGGTGGTGTTTCAGAAACGCGTCTGCCACTTTCTCATTCTCTTCCGGCTCTGTGCTACACACGGCATAGACCAGCATCCCTGATGGTCTGACAAGGGGAGCCAAGGCGTCCAAGAATCTGATCTGGCGTTTCTGGCAGGGGACCAGAGCGTCTTCGGAAACATACCATTTGGCATCGGGATTCCGGCGCAACACACCGAGTCCCGAGCAGGGTGCGTCAAACAGAACCCGGTCAAACGAGGCCTTCAGGAGATGCCTTGGCACATTCTCATACAAATCATGGGTGACCGTCTGAACAATGGAGACCCCGATCCGCCTCATCTCCCCCTTGAGCATTCCCAACTTCTCCTCGTTTCTGTCGATTGCCGTGATCTGTCCTTGATTTTTCATCAGTTGGGCGATATGTCCGGTCTTTCCCCCGAAACCGGCGCATACGTCCAGAACTTTGTGGCCTCGCTGGGGATCCAGAAGGCGTGTCACCAGTTGTGCGGCCTCATCCTGAACCTGAAACCATCCTTTTTTGAACGCGCTCATTTCCGGGATGGGAATTTTGGGATGTAGAAACCATATGCCATCTCCTGAACATGGGGTGGGTTGAATCGTCCCGACATCCGGCTCAAGGGATTTGAGCAGGGATTCACGAGTGACCTTGAGGGTGTTGGCGCGGATGGTGATGGGCGGGATGGTGTTGATCGCGTCACAGAGCCTTTGGGTCTCATCAGTGCCCAAGCGGTTGAGCCATCTTCTGACAAGCCATTTGGGAAAGGCCTTTCTCGCGGCCAGCGCGGATATCGGGTCTTTCTCCATATCCGGAAACGGGACCGTCTCATACTCTCTGGCAACATTACGCAGAATGCCGTTGACAAATCGCACGGTCCAGGACGCGCCACAGGATTTGGCCATCTCAACGGAGGTGTTCACCGCGGCGGAGACCGGAATTCTGTTTAGATGGGTCATCTGAAAAAGACCGATCCGCAGGATGTTCATGATGTCGGGGGAGATCTTCTTCAAGGGGGCTTTGGAGAAATGCCGGATGATCCAATCCAGCCGACCCCGCCATCTGAGAACACCATAGACCAAGGCATAAGCCAATGCCCGATCCTGCTTTGAAAGAAGGGCATCCTCGCTGAAGACCTCCTCCAATATCGTATCCAATGTTTCGCCCCGCTCATCCAGACTGTTCAAGATGAAAAGCGCGATCTCCCTAGCCTGTTTTTTCTCATCCTTCATCCCTCACATTTCATCCTTCATCCCTCACATTTCATCCTTCATCCTTCATCCTTCATCCTTCATCCTTCAACCTTCATCCTTCAACCTTCATCCTTCATCCTTCAACCTTCATCCTTCAAAAAAAAAGCCCGGTTTAAAAAACCGGGCTGGATTTGTTGTGGCGGAGAGAGAGGGATTCGAACCCTCGGTGCAGCTTTCACCACACACTCGCTTAGCAGGCGAGCGCCTTCAGCCAGCTCGGCCATCTCTCCAGATGTATAAGTTCAGATTGGCGGAGGGAGTAGGATTTGAACCCACGGTGCCCTTGCAGACACAACGACTTTCAAGGCCGCCGCCATCAGCCACTCGGCCATCCCTCCATATGGGTTTCATCGTTTCACGAAACATCCTTGCCTGACCTTATATATAAAGGTAAGGCATATTTTTCTGTTTGTCAACATATTTTTTTCAGCAGGCCGAAAAAATTAATTATGGTTGCCCAAGGCTATTTTCTGTAAAGTTCAAATCTTCTGCTGTCATAATGAAAAACCATAAACTCATCATCCTCATCAATCATTCCCAAAGCGATATCTAATGGCTCACGGAAATACGGTGTTGCTGAATTGAAATCATCATGAATGGGGTTATCCAACACTTCGACAACGACAGCAGGTTGGTTTTTATGAGGCAGTCTCTTGTTTTTGAGCATTTTTTTCCATCTCACAATGTCACCTCTTTCAAAGTGATGCGGTTCGTCGAGAAATGATTGCTGGATATCCCGAATCTGCTCAATATAGGCACCATCGTATACCATTTCCCTTTCCTCTATCTTATTCAGATGTGCCGATATTTTCATCAAAGCGTCTTTAATCGCCGCCTTGTCATCTTCCAAAACTTTTGTAAGTTTTTTCTTGGACATCCTCATCGGTCCCTTTCAAAATAAAAGGTATCTTATAATCATCTGCCACACGCCCACTCCCATCTTTTGTCCTGTACACAGGACAAATCCACAATATGAGCTATCCATATCTGACTTTCATATAAAAAAACACAACCCTATTGTTGATTTTTCAATAGGCTGAATCAAATGTACTCGTCAGTCGCAAGTTCTCGTAACATGCTGAAATCATTGACAGTCGGAAAACAGGCACAAAATCCTGGGTGCCAGTGATTTCAGACACTTGCGGGAATGCCTTTCAGGATTTCCAGAGAACTTATGACTCACGAGAAATGTAAGGAGTATCCTTTATATAGAGTGGGAAAAGAAACCCGGTCCATGACCTTCATTTCGGCCACTTTTCCTGATCGCAATAAGAATGCCTTTCAGGATTTCCAGAGAACTTATGCCTCACGAGAAATGTAAGGAGTATCCTTTATATAGAGTGGGAAAAGAAACCCGGTCCATGACCTTCATTTCGGCCACTTTTCCTGATCGCAACAAGAACAGATTAAGATTAAAATTAAGAACAGGTCCAAAAATCTCCAAAACCAAAAAAAGCTTGCCTTCAGATTTCAAATGGATTAAAAGAGAATCCTGTGTACAGGACAAAAAAGGTGACTGAGGAAAAAAACCCGGCTTTTTCTTGCAGTCGGGAAGTCGGCCCTTTTGGGAAAAAGCCGGGTTCCTGCCCGTTCCCGACTTTTTGTCCTGTACAGAAGAGAATCTTTAATCAGTCAAACAAACCCGGTCCCCGACATCTTTTATCGGGAAAAGATTGCCCCGACATCTTTAATCGGGGGATGTCGGGGACACGCATGGAAACTTGGTCGACCAGCCTCTGAAGCTTGTCCCCGACGTCTTTTATCGGGGATCTGAAACCGGGTTTCTCTGCCATCAAACTTTCAGACCTGCTGGGAATCGTTTTGCCATGCTCCAAAGACTATATGTACACAACTTCAGATGCTTGGAAAACTTTGAACTGCCCTTAAAAGAGATGCCATCTGCCCTGTTGATTGGGAAAAATGGTACAGGAAAGTCAACTACTTCCTTTGCATTCGAGGTGCTTCAGAAGATTGCCCGCGGCATAAACTGCAAGTTTGGCACTCCGGATAGACCACCTGCAACAAGCAACCAACAACAGACAACTATGGGAGAAAAAAATGAGCCAACACCTTCCCGCACTGATCATCATTGTCCCTCTGCTGGCCTCGCTTGTCATCGCAGCCTTGGGATGGGTGAACAAGAAGTTCTGCTTTCCCCTCGCCATCATTTCCCTCGGCATGTCCCTCTATTTCTCTGTGGGGCTTCTCTGCATGGTTCTGGAGAAGGGGATGATCAAGTACCGCTTGGGCGGATGGCCCCCGCCGTGGGGGATCGCGTACAATGTGGATCACCTGAACGGCCTTGTGCTTGTTGTGGTGAATCTGGTCGCGTTCCTGAATCTGATCGCCAACAAAAGACTTGTGGAAGATGAGTTCCCAGAGAAGATCGCCCCGTTTTACACGCTTTATGTGCTCTTTGTCGTGGGGCTCTCCGGCATGGTGGTGACCGGAGACGCGTTCAACCTGTATGTGCTTCTCGAAATCGCCTCCCTGACCGGCTATGCCCTGATCGGCATCGGAAGGGACCACGCGCCCCTGTCCGCGCTGAAATATCTGCTCATGGGCACCATCGGGGCGACGCTTTATCTGCTGGGGGTCGGGTATCTCTATATGATGACCGGCACGCTGAACATGGCGGACCTCGCGTCCCTGCTCCCTGAGATGTATGAATCGAAAGTGGTGATGTTCGCTTTTGTCCTCTGTCTCACCGGGCTTTTTGTGAAGATGGCCTTTTTCCCGCTGCACGCATGGCTGCCGAACGCCTATTCCTCTGCCCCCTCGTCGGTTGCCAGTCTGATCGCGCCCCTGACCACCAAGGTGATGATCTATGTGATGATTCGTGTGGCACTGACGATCTTCACCCCGCAATACTCCTTTGTGGAACTGAATATCAGCGGGGTGATCGTATGGCTTGCGGTGATCGCCATTGTCGCGGGATCCCTGTTCGCCCTTTCCCAGAGGAGCCTGAAGAAGACCCTCTCCTACATCGTGATTGCCGAGGTCGGCTATATGGTGGGCGGATTCTGGCTGGGAAACCATTCCGGAATGACAGGGGCCATACTGCACATCGTCAACGACGCCATGATGACCCTATGCGTCTTTCTGGCGGCAGGGAGCATTCTCTACAAAACAGGCGGGGATTCCTTTGATGACCTGAAGGGCCTGTTCAGAAAGATGCCATTTTCCATGGCCGCGTTTGTCACAGGGGCATTGGCGATCATCGGGGTCCCCCCGACCTGCGGCTTCTTCAGCAAGTGGTACCTGATCTCCGGGGGGATTGAGGCAGGGCATTACGGCTTTGTGGTCGCGCTTCTGTTCAGCAGCCTGGCAAACGTGATCATCTTCTTCAGGCTGTTTGAGATCTGCTATTATGAACCTTTTGCCGATCATCATCCCCACGAGGCGGAAAGCCCCTCGTTCAATGAGGCGCCGGCAGGCATGCTGGTTCCGCTTCTGGTCGTCGCGGTACTGCTCATCGTGCTTGGCGTTTACACCGGCGACATCGTGACGAACATCATCCAATTCGCCCTGCCGGCTCAGGTGATATGACATGGGGGGCTATGGGCTGTCGGCTATGGGTCCTGATCTAGGCCGTCTAAATCAGCCAATTTTGTTTGGCCAACTTTTGGCCCGCCCCTGTCC
Organism: Desulfobacterales bacterium; assembly: GCA_029940115.1. GTDB lineage: Bacteria > Desulfobacterota > Desulfobacteria > Desulfobacterales > 4be13 > JAOZRQ01. The sequence continues at coordinate 474 of JAOZRQ010000224.1, read as the reverse complement.
GTCCCAAATTCTGTCAGGACAAGTGCTTGGGACGACATGGCCGGGTCTGAAAGTCGGGCAAAGAACATGGCTGGAAACTGGCGTTTTTAGACGGCCTAGTCCAGTAATGGCCTCTTTCTCATTGCGGGTTCCAACGGAAGATTCGGATGGGACGCGCCCCTCCGCGTTCAAAAAACAGCTTCAGACCACAACATCCGTCGAAATCAGGGTTCTTCAATCGCTGGCAGACGGATTTTGACAGGGTTCCCCTGCCCAATTCCGAATCAACCGATATCCGGCCGTCATGGCTCCTGACAATGCCGTACGCTGCGGCCATCCCGAGGCCGCGGCCCTGAAACTTTGTGGTGAAAAACGGCTCGAACACCCGCCTTCGTGTCTCCTCATCCATGCCCCAGATTCCTGTTCCCGTCAAAAATGCACAATGCGCTCCGCCGTCCCGATGCCCCGCTCCTCACAGAGCCGCATGGCATCTTC
>JAOZRQ010000223.1 GCA_029940115.1 Desulfobacterales bacterium | reverse complement strand
GCATGATCCTCACCGGCCATCTGGCACTGGCGGCATTCGCCGGCGTGATGGGCAGCTTTTTCGCCGGGATCATCAACCGCCTGGAGGACGAGTCTCAGCAGCAGCTGATCAGCGTGTTCAGCGGGCATCCTGAAAAGGTCTGGCTCCTGCGGGACGGCGTGGAAATTCAGGCGGATTTCCATACGCTCCGCCCGGGGGACATCGTGCTTGTCAATGCCGGTGAGGTCATCCCGGTGGACGGCCTCATTCAAAGCGGCGAAGGCCAGGCTGACCAGCATCTGCTCACAGGTGGGCAGCGCCCGTTTTCTGATAAGGGAGGGTGTCAGGCTGCCCGCAGCCGAATTGCCGGTCCGGCATCAGGCGGAAGGTGCCGGATATTCCCTCATCTATGTGGGCATTGACAAGCGTCTCGGGGGCATTCTGGAAATGCGGCCCACGATCCGGCCGGAGGCCGTCAGAGCAATTCAGTGTCTGAAGCAGCGGGATATCAGAATCTGCATCATCTCCGGAGACCAGGAAGGTCCCACCCGGGCAATGGCGAAAAATCTGGGGATTGACCAATACTTTGCCGAAGTCCTTCCGGAGAACAAGGCCGGCCATGTTAACCGGCTGAAGGAGGAGGGACGCTTTGTCTGCTTTGTCGGGGACGGCATCAATGATGCCATCGCCCTCAGGGCCGCTCATATATCAGTCTCCCTGAAAGGGGCCTCCACCGCTGCCACAGACACAGCCCAGATCATCTTCACGGACGGCACCATCCTGGAAAAGACTTTGAAAATAGATGGAAGGCTTGAACAATGACAGACATCAATTGCAGAGGAGGGCTCTTGCTTTTGCAGGGATGGCAGGGTTCCTTGCGAGAGGTGGATTCCTGCTTTCGCAGGAATGACAGGGGGCTCTTGCTTTTGCAGGGATGGCAGGGTTCCTTGCGAGAGGTGGATTCCTGCTTTCGCAGGAATGACAGAGACGATCAATTGGAATGACAGGGAGAAGGTCAATTCTGAATGTTGGATGCCTTTGCCTGCAATCCGCTCAGGTAGTTCATCGCTTCAAGCGGGGTCATTTGGGAGATGTCCATGTCCCGAAGTTCTTCCAGCAAATCATGGTCCCCGGGATTGCCGAAGAGACCTAGCTGGGCAGACTCTTTCACTGTGTCCGCTTCGGGAAACAGGGATGAGGCGTTCATATGCTGCTCTCTCTTCTCTATCTCGGAAAGGAATTTTTTGGCTCGGCGGATCACTTTGTCAGGAATGCCTGCAAGGCGGGCCACTTGGATGCCGTAACTCCGATTGGTCCCCCCTTCCACCAGCTTTCTCAGGAAGATGATCTCATCGTTCCATTCCTTTACCGCGATGTTGTAGTTCCTGACCCGGGGCTTGGTGTGGGCAAGCTCGGTCAGTTCATGGTAATGGGTGGCGAACAGGGTCTTCACCCCCCTGCCCCTCAGATCATGCAGGTACTCGGCAACGGCCCATGCGATGCTGAGGCCGTCAAAGGTGCTGGTTCCCCTGCCGATCTCATCCATGATCACCAAGCTTTTTGAGGTGGCATTGTGCAGAATGTTTGCGGTCTCCTGCATCTCCACCATGAAGGTGCTCTGACCTTGGGAGAGATTGTCCAAAGCGCCCACCCGGGTGAATATCCGGTCGGTCACACTCACGGACGCGCTTCGGGCAGGCACAAAAGACCCCATCTGGGCCATCAGCGTGATCAGCGCGACCTGCCGCAACACGGTGGATTTGCCGGCCATGTTGGGGCCGGTCAGGATCAGGATCTGATTCTTCTCATTGTCAATTCTGACGGTATTCGGGACAAACCGCTCCCCGGTGATCATCTTCTCCACCACCGGATGGCGGCCGTCTTCGATGAGAACACCCCCTTCGGTGTTGATCTCCGGCTTTGCATAATTGTTCTGATCTGCGAGTTCAGCCAAGTTCAGCAGACAGTCTGCCCGGGCCAGAAACCGGGCCGCTTCCTGAATCTGTGCGTTGCACCTCACCACTTCCCTGCGGACCGACTCGAATATCTCATATTCGAGCGCGGCCCGCCGCTCTTCGGCGTTGAGCACCTTCGATTCAAAGGTTTTCAGCTCATCCGTGATGTACCGCTCCGCGTTGGTCAGGGTCTGCTTCCGCACATAGTGCAACGGGACTTCCTTTGAGCGGCTCCGGGGAATCTCGATATAATAGCCGAACACCTTATTATATCGGACTTTGAGGGAGCTGATGCCGGTGGCCTCCTTCTCCTTGGATTCCAACTGGGCAAGCCACCCCTTCCCGTCCCTGCTCAATCGGATCAGCTCATCCAGCTCGCTGTTGTAGCCTTGGCAGATGATCCCCCCTTCACTGATCACCGCCGGCGCGTCCTCACGGATCGCCTTTTCGATGCGAGCGGCCAGATCATTCAGCGGTTCATGGTTCTCCTCCCATTGAAAGTGTGCGGTCTCAAACCCTGAAATCAAGGCCCTGATCTCAGGAAATTTTTGCAAGGACCGCTTCAAGGCCGTCATATCCCTTGCACTGGCATACCCCATGGCGATCTTGCTGCTGATCCGCTCAAGGTCATAGACCGACTTCAGGGCCTCCCGGATATCCGACCGGATATGCGCCTTCTCCTTGGCCTCTTCCACCGCGTCGAGTCGGGTGCGGATCTGACGCCCATTCATCAGCGGATATCTCAGCCATCCGGAGAACAGACGCCCCCCCATGGCTGTCACGGTTCGATCCATGATGCCAAGGAGGGTGCCCTTCCGGGTGCCTGTCCGCAGGTTTCTGAGAAGCTCCAGATTCCGGCAGCTCAACTCGTCAATCAGCAGATAATCTCCCAGTATGTAAGTCTCGATGCCGGTCAGATGTTTGATCTTCTGCTTCTGGGTTTCCCCCACATAAAAGAGCAGCGCGCCTGCCGCGCTCACCCCGGCCTTCAAGCCCTCACACCCGAACCCTTCAAGGGAGATGGTTCCGAACTGATCCAGGAGCCTTTCACGGCCATGGGCGTGATCAAAACATCTCTCCTCCAGAAGGGTGAGGGCCTTTTCCGGCACCGATCGAATGAGCGGGGTGAAAGAGGAATCGGTTTTGAAGGCATCCGGAAACAGCAGCTCACTCGGGGATACCCGGAGGACTTCGTCAACAACGGCAGTCAGGTCCTTTGATTCAGTCATCCGGAAGGTCCCGGTGGAGATATCCAGATAAGACAAGCCGAACAAGGCGGCTTTCTCGGAAAAAAAGAGGGCGAGCACATAGTTGTTCGTTTTTTCATCCAGAAACTCATTCTCGACAATCATCCCCGGCGTAATCACTCGGACCACCTCTCGCCTCACCAAGCCCTTTGCACTCGCGGCGTCCTCCACCTGGTCACATATGGCCACCTTGTATCCTTGGGCGATCAGCCGGCCAATATATCCTTGCACGGCCCGGACCGGAACCCCGCACATGGGAATCGGGTCCTTCTCCCTCTTGTTCCTTGCGGTCAGGGTGATCTCAAGCACTTTGGACGCGATCTTGGCATCCTCAAAGAACATTTCATAAAAATCCCCCATTCTGTATAAGAGGATCGCGTCCTTATATTTTTCTTTGATGGACAAATACTGTTTGATGACGGGAGTGGTTTTGTTGCTCATGGTGGAAGGTGGAAGCTGTAAGGTGAAAGCTGTAAGCAAACATGTCAAGAGCTTACAGCTTGCAGCTTATCATTTTTTCTTCAGTTTTTTGCCGGAAGTGTCATCCGCTTTGGGAATGTCAACGATATCCAAGTCTTCACTCTTGGGATAACCGCTTCTCAGGGAAGCGAGTTCACTTTCCAGAGCCTTTATCTTCTGATTGCACGATTCACACGTTTTGTTCAGAAACCTGATCTTGCTGTTCAGCGAGAACTGCACAAAGAGCGCTTTGTAAACAAAGGTCAGGGCCACGCCTGCCAGAAAAAAGCCCACAAGAAAGTATCCAAGATACAGTTCCGAGGCCTTGTAATCCAAAAACCACTTAAGTTCCAGATCCGCCAGCGACTTGATGCTGATGAGGTTGTAGCTGACGACCTTCTTTTCCATGAAGAGTCCCTGATTCTGGACGAAGAAAAGCACGACTATGACAAAAATGACAAACCAATACCCGATTTTGACTTTTTTCATGTCACTTCCCCCATGTTTAAATAGGTTTAATATTATAATGAAGCCTCAATGATGCACCCGGACACTTCCCAAGTTCGGGAAACTTGGAAGTTTTCATGGCGAAAATCCCTGTTCGGGCACCTGACTGAGACCTGACAAAACGGAGATCTGAAATTGCATCACTGTCAAATTTGAGTCTTACTATTTTTTTATCCGAAATTCAACCTTTTTTTGTCGTCTTTCAAAAAAAACTTAGTTTCTCCTGTCATTCCTGCGAAAGCAGGAATCCACCGTGAACTGGAACTTGAACATAACACTCAGTGGATCGAAAAGTCCCATCCGAGACGGGTGGATTCCGGGTCAAAATGGGAAGGTCCGACCATTTTGCCCGGAATGACAGGATTGGGCCCCTGAGTCCACCAAAATTTTCGATCTGCTGACATTCATTTGCGGGCAAGTTCAGGAGTGTAAGTTCAAGTTGTTCACGTCCATTACAGTCAGATGTTGCCTATTTTAAATGCTCCATCTTTAGATTTGTCAACCAGTTTTTTGTCATCACGTTCAGTTTGGATTGAAAAATCTGCCATCCTTACACTTACAGGTTCACATTTCAGTCCGTAGTTCCGCCTTAGGCGGTGCGAAACCACAAACTGAGAAGTGTAAACCAGTTTTGACATCCTTCACAAAAATTGGAAACCTGACGGGCGGGGGATTTGCCAATCCCCTGCGAGCGGTGGGCTGTCGCTCGGTTCGGATTGACAAATCCGAACCTGACGGGCAGGGGATTTGCCAATCCCCTGCGAGCGGTGGGCTGTCGCTCGATTCCCCTCTCTCTCGCTCGGTTCGGATTGACGGGCGGGGGATTTGTCAATCCCCCGCGAGCGTTGGGTGTCGCTCGGTTCGGATTGACAAATCCGAACCGCCATTAACCGCCTACGGCAACGGCCTGATCAGACCTTCCTTTTTCCACCAAGCCGCCAGATGGGGCAACGCGGCCTGATAGGAGTTGACCCCGAGTTTCTGGGAATTGAGCTTCAAATAGGTGTCATTGACCCGTCTCCCCAAGCGCACGGTCAGCGAGTAGCGTGTCTCATTACGCCGGATCCGGTCATATCGGGCACTTATGTCCTCTCTCGCGTCTGCCGGCAATCTCTCCTTTATCATCCCCAATTTTTCCCGGGGAAGGTGTTGCCCAAGAGAAATCAGGAGATGCAACGCGGCGGAATAGCGCAACATGTCAGATTCCGCGCTCAGACACGCGAGATACGCGAGGAGGTTCGCGTCGGTCTCTGAGGCGAATCCCAGGAAATGGGCCTTCTCATGCGCCATGATGTAGGGCCGTTCCCAAGGCAGCAGATCGGAATTGACATGGGGTTCCATGAAGACCGGTGAGAAAACCCCTGAAATGCCGAAGACATTCAGACATTCGTTCATGAAGAGCACCTTTGTGCGCGGCGGGGGCTGGAAAGGGAAGGTCCCTTGGGTCAATTTTCTGAGGGATCGGTCCACGGCAATGTCCATCTGTTCCAAATCGGCCTTGTCAGCGGCATGTCGGCCCTGTTTGTGACTGATGCCGACCAGCGTGAGCATGTCGGTGGCCAGTTTCTCATAATCCCACGGGCTCAGGTCCGAGGGATCATCCATGTTGAGGGAATGGCTCAACGGCTCCCGCAGATAATTCAGTCCCCAGCTGGTCAGATAGAATACATAGCCGCCGGCAGGGATGACCACCGCATAAATGAGCATTTTCAAGGCAAGAGTGAACATCGTTTTTTTGCGAATTGAAACCTGAAGCTGGTAAACAAACCAGAAGAGAGTGGCAAAAAGGATCAGCCCGAAAAAGAATTCAGACGCGGAATGCGGGGCCGGGATCCATCGGGCCGGAATGGCCAATAAGGCAGAGATGTAAGGATATATCATTCCGGCGTACCCATATTCTATTTTATGGGGACTGATCTCGATGGTATGGCGACAGATGGTTATGGCCACCCCCAAGATGATGAGGATGAGATGCCACATCCGGAACAGCACCTTTCTTTCGGCCTTTCTTCTCTGATGTGCGACAGTTTCCCAAGACATGTTGGGCCTTGCGGAAGCCGGCTGAGACGATCTGTTTTCCTTGGGCAAATGATGTTTCATTGATTCTCTGTGATGGACAAAAAATGGGGAATGGGCGAGAACTCAACCAAGGGAGTGCAAAAATGGCGGTCTCGTTGCCTTTTGATCTTCGGTGGTTCAAGATTCATTGTCTTTCAATCCAATAAATCGAGCAGCCTTTTTTGCGCCCTGAAACCACAGTCAACACCGACAAACGTGGATCCCACCGGTTTTTTTGGGCCCATGTGGGATTGTCCTGTTTTCAAATCGGAAATCATGGTTCATCATTGTGAACCTCTCCAGTCTCCTCATTCAGCGTCCCAACAGTCGGAGGTGTCCGCCATATAGTGTCGCCGGGGCACACACACCCCCGTGTCGTTGAACTTTCGTCTCATAAGACTCCTCTTGCTCCTGCTTTTGAGGAAACCGGTTTGGTATCCCCCCGGATACCATATTGCCATTATTATTCTTTTATCCGGTAATATCTGGTTTGTGAGAAATCATACGGGCAGCAATTTGCGTAATGTATGACTTCTGACCAGCATCCCCATTTGCTGCAGACAATCGGTATTTTCATGTAATCGCTTTCCTTGGGAATACTCAGCACCATTGCGGAATGCTCGAAATCACCCTCTGAAAAACAGATGATGATGTCTCCGGGCAGAATGTTCTCCGGATTGACATCCTCATACCCGTCCTCTCTCAGAATCTTGCTGATTTCTTTTGATGATGTTATTTCCGCCCTTCTGGACCCGAAGGTCATTCCGTGACAATTGCAATAACCTGTGGGAAGGGTTCTGACGGCCATGACATCTGTGATGAGTACGACCCGCTTCATTTCCGGTTCCTTTCATATTTGAGCTTTTTGCAAAAAACCGCTTCGCTCAATTTTTGCACTCCGGACAGTCTTTTTGCAAAAAACCGCTTCGCTTGATTTTTGCACTCCGGGACGGTCTTTTTGCCTGCGGGACGATTATCTCTCCGCAAAGATCGCGCAGAAGATGCAGGCCATCCGTCTTTGACAGACTTATCAGGCCGGAAGCGTCGGCAACGAGCGTTTTCTTCTTCATAAGGCATGGCTCAGTTTTCTGGCTGTCTCAAACTCCGCGGACGGAGTAAAAACTTGAGAAACTTAAGTTATATATCCTTCCTAAATGAATATAGGCGCTTTCATACAAAGGATTGATTTCAATTAGCTTCTGAAATTCCCGGATAGCTTCTTCATATTTTTTCTCTCTGACGTATATTATTCCTAATCCGAAATGTATCCATTCATTGGTTTGATTTAATTCCGAGCCGCCAGGCGAGTTCGTTAAACCTGTGTCTAAAGTATAGATCAGTGTTCCCATAATTGTATGTCTGCCATTTTAATTTTGCAAGTCAAATGCTACAAATATGCCAAGCCGCCCCTAAGGGCGGCTTGGCAGGGTTTCGGACCCGCTGCTGCAAATATACCGCCCTTACGGGGCTCGGGTCGAAGTTTTTATGTTTGTTCTCAAAATTCAAGTTATGAGGCAGAAAACTACAAGTGTGATCATCACTCACCGGCAAGTTTAATGGCTTTCCTCACAAGTTCGGGGGAGACATAAAATCCCTCATTGACAAGATTGTTGATAAGCGGTTTCACAGCGGATATGAGCCCTTTTTCTTTCGCAGTCAATACCACCCCGAGAGTTCCTGTAAGCGGCAGTCCCAACCTTTTCGCATAGGACCGGGCTTTGCGTTCATCTATGATTACCAATCGGGCCGCAAGTTCGTTCGCCAATGCCAGAACTTCAGCTTCACCTCTGTCCAGACTTGTATATAACAAGACTTGTTGAGGATTTTTTAAACGGGTCGGTTTGATCCATGGCGCATTCGTCAGGGCTTTTTGACGAATTTCATATTCTGTTGCCAAAAATTCCCTGCATACAGTTTCAGGAATAAGCACCTCACCATATAATTTCTCTAATAATTTCAAACAACTGACTGACCATAGTGCGGCTATGGGTGTGTTATTCGCAATAACTGGCCCTTTTGGCATTTTCGAGATCCTCTTCTAATTCATCCGCGGTCAGGCCGAATGGCGACAGACCGTATTGAGATAACTGAAAAATAAAAACCACCCGCGGAACACCGGCCAGCCGAGCAGCCAGGCCTGTGCTGAGCTTTCCGGTTTCATAGAGTTTCATGGCTAAAATAAGGCGGGCCTCGGCCGCGAATTCCTCTGGTTCCTTTTGCAATGCCCAGAGAACTTCGTCAGGATATTCAAAGGTTAATATTCTCATGCGGTCTCCTCAGTAATCTTCCGAACAAACTCACTCTTTTATTATCGGGTCGGTCAATTACTTTTTCCAACTGTTTGGTCTTAAAAACATCCTCCAGCACCTTTCTGAGTTCGTATTTTCCGGTTGCCCAACTATCAGAGAAACCGGGGCCTTGATTGGTTTCAACCACCAGCCATCACCGAAACGGCACCCCCATTTTTCTCAAAATATCCTCACCAGGACGCCATTTGTCCGATCCTGAACTTAAACATATTGTGGTCGAACCGACAAGAATCGGAAGGCGGTATAAAGTGGCTGATCCGAAAGCATAGCATGTTGCATACTCCGAGCAGATATCTTCCAATGCCTCATTCGTAAACAACACTTGAAACCCCGCCTTCTCAAACTGCCTTGTATTTGCGTAGCTCTGGGGATGCAATTTCACTTTCATTCCCTGTCGTTCCTGTGGCGAAAGATATTGACATATTTTCTTCATATATACATCCATATATTTCCCTGATTTCATTTCCGTACCTCCTTTCCGGTTCGCGTATGACTTTCCGGGCCGGCTGCAAATGCTTTGCCCGACCCGCGTTCACCAAGACGACAACCGCAACCACGATTCCGCTGCGATTCGGATATGATTCGCAAGCTGCGCTACCCCATGTTGGTCACATCGTCCGTCAGAATGTGACGGGCACCCGGTCTGACCTGTCCTTCAAACTCTGCTCTCAGGTTCATGCGTTCCATCGGATCATCGCCGGTATTTATCCGTGATTCTGTGATATGGCTTTTAACAAAAAGGGCACTCGCAAAGTAAACTTTGCACTCCGGACTTTGCGACCGTTTTCCTGTGAGCCGGACCGAGAACAGTCCGTCTGTGTCACCCGGTCCTTTGTCTGCTCCTGCCTGACCGGGGTGATGCGGACCTCCGGTGTCATGTCTCCGGCTTCTTCTGTCGCGAAGAATTCCAGAGCACGGCGCGGGTAGTCCAGAATCAGGTTTTTGAAGTTCTGGTCATGGGTTATGGTGTGTTTCCCGGCTGTGTTGTCCGCCATGATTTCTCCTGTATATATTCGGTAAATATCCGATCCCATGCCCGCTCCATCCGGATTGACAAATCCGGCGGGACGGCATTTCGGATTTGTCAGTCCGAATGAGAGTAAAGGCGTCGGAGTTCAACGAATATCTGTGTATCAGACTCCGGCTCCATTCTCAGTCTGTTTTTCCCTGACTTTCAGCAGGGCCTCGGCAATCACCAGGTCCGCCTCTGTCTTTATAATGTGACCGGCCAGTCTGTCAACGGGAAATATTTCCACCTTGCCCGCGTAGGTGGCGCATTCCCCTGACTCATAAGCCCGGATGTATGTCCGGGACCGCCATCCGGTGATGCTCCAGGTGATCCGCTGGATCGGCTCCAGCTCCTGGAAACAAAAAAAAAGGAGACGATTTCCGAATCCAGATGTTTTTTTATTTTCACAGCTTCCATCATAAATGAAATTCCTTTCTGATTTTCTTGTTCTGCTTCGTCGTTTAATAAGAATAAGTGCCTGGCCGAAAGTTTGGCATCCTTCATTTTGCCTGAAAAGTGGTTTGCACTTCCCAAATGAGCGAGAAGTTTGTAGTTCCGCCTCTCGGCGGTGTCACACCGCCTGAAGGCGGAACTGCAAACTTTTTCGTCTCAAAAAAGTGTAAACCGATGGATGAAGGATGCCAGAAATG
>JAOZRQ010000756.1 GCA_029940115.1 Desulfobacterales bacterium | reverse complement strand
GTCAATCGTTCGACTGAGCTCACGCCGAAGTCCGAACCGAGCGCGGTGGGGATGTTTTGATTCTGTGTCGTCTCACTCTGGGACGTCAACTGAAAAAGGAGGCGAATGGGATGCCATCTGCAAAAAAGGCTACAAAAAAGCCGAGTCCTGACAAAGTGATGGAGATGCTCAAGGCCGGCAACAAACGCTTTGTTGAGGGAAAATCTGAGCATCCGCATATGGATGCGGCCCGGCTCACCCAAGCTGGCAAAGAAGACCAAGGCGATCATGCCTACGCCACAGTAATCGCCTGCTCCGACTCCCGTGTCCCAGTGGAACTTCTTTTTGACGCGGGCGTGATGGACATTTTCGTCATCCGGGTGGCCGGCAATGTCTGCAATACGGATGAGGTCGGTTCCATCGAATACGGTGTGGTTCATGTGAACACGCCAGTCCTTGTTGTCTTGGGACATACCCAGTGCGGCGCGGTGACTGCCACGACCCACGCGGTTCAAGGATATTTCTATGGCGTGGCCCTGGAGCGCAACATCCCGCCGCTGATCGACAGCATCAAGCCGGCTGTGCAACGGGCCATGGAGAATCATCCAGATATAAAGGATGATGACGCGATCATCCCTCACGCAGTCGAGGAGAATGTCTGGAAGGGAATTGAAGACCTCTTCATGAAAAGCCCCGGGGTCAGGAACATGGTCAAGGCCGGAGTCGTGAAGGTGGCTGGTGCCATTTATGATGTGGGTACTGGCAAGGTTGACTGGCTACCCGAATCAAAGGTGCTTGACATTCTCAAAAAAATCGAGGCGAACCCGGATCGTGCCATGAACCCTATGGCAGAGAAAGGCCATTAGTCCTTAACCCGCTCGGTTCAGATAACCAAAGTTGCAACTGACAACCGACAACCAACAACTGACAACTTTCATATAACGGCTGTGTACAGGACAAAAAAACTCAAATTTTTTGGGAAGCCTTCAATGCCGGATGTTCAGATGCTTTCATCTGAAATGCCCAATTCAGTGACATCAGCACATCAGCATTTTTTGTCCTGTACACAGATATAACGGAGAAAGGTCATTTATATGGCATACAAACATTCCATTGACATTGACAGATGCAAAGGATGCGGGTTATGTGTGGAGGTATGTCCCAAAAAAGTTCTCGAAATATCCGACAAGGTGAACACAAAGGGCTATTTCCCCGCATATCAGGCGCGGCCTGATGATTGCGTTTTCTGTACCACCTGTTGCATCATGTGCCCTGATGTGGCCATCACCATCACCAAAATTGAGTAAGCTGCAAGCTCTAAGCTCTAAGCCGCACAGGACTTACACCTTACAGCTTGCAGCTTCCCCCTTACAGCTACCAAATGGAGACCATAATGGGAAAAAAGGTATTGATGAAAGGAAACGAAGCCATCGGAGAGGCCGCCATCCGGGCCGGATGTCTGAACTATTTTGCCTATCCGATCACTCCTCAGTCCGAAGTGGCTGAATATCTTTCCCGACGCATGCCGGAGGCAGGGGGCGTTTTTTTGCAGGGAGAGAGCGAGGTTGCGGTTTCATACATGATCTTCGGCGCGGCAGCGTGCGGGGCCAGGGTCTTCACCACTTCCTCAAGTCCGGGCATCAGCCTGATGAGCGAGGGGATCAGCTACATTGCCGGCGCGCAATGTCCGGCGGTCTTTGTGAACATCATACGCGGCGGCCCAGGGTTGGGCGGGATACTCCCCTCCCAGGGAGATTACTTTCAGGCCACAAAGGGCGGCGGACACGGGGATTACCGGATGCTGGTGATGGCCCCCGCCAGTGTTCAGGAGGCGGTGGAAATGATGATGCAGGCTTTCCCCCTTGCAGAGAAATATCGGAATCCGGTGATGATCCTGGGAGATGGCCTGATTGGTCAGATGATGGAGCCGGTGGAATTTCCGGATAATCTTCACACCGAACCGACCAACAAGGATGAATGGGCAGCCAACGGGATGGATACCCGCAAGAGCAACACGCCCAACTTGGTCAAATCCCTGTATCTGGATCCAGATGCGCTGAATTCCCACAATCTGCTTTTGAAGTCGAAATATGAACAGATGAAACGGGAAGAGATCAGATATGAACCTTATCATATGAATGCGGATTACACCGTCCTGATTGTCAGTTACGGAACCATGAGCAGGGTATGCAGGACCGCGATTGACAATCTGAAGGCAGAGGGTTTTGATGCGGGAATGATCAGACCGCAGGCCCTCTTCCCCTTTCCTGAAAAGGCCATCCGTGAAGCGGCTGACAAATCGAGTTGCAAAGCCGTCATCAGCATTGAAATGAGCATGGGCCAGATGGTGGAGGATGTGGAGCGTTGCGTTCAGGGAAAGCGTCCCGTGGAATGGTATGGGAAATGCGGCGGGGACGTGCCGACACCGGAAGAAATCATGGACGTGGTGAAGAAGCTTGGCGCGTGAAACGTGAGGCGTGAGGCGTGAAACATGAGGCGTGAGGCGTGAAACGTGGGGCGTGAGGCGTGAAACGTGGGGCGTGAGACGTGAGGCGTGAAACGTGAGGCGTGAAACGTGGGGCGTGAGGCGTGAGGCGTGAGGCGTGAAACGTGAGGCGTGAAACGTGGGGCGTGAAACGTGAGGCGTGAGGCGTGAGGCGTGAGGCGTGAAACGTGAGGCGTGAGGCGTGAGGCGTGAGGCGTGAGGCGTGAGGCGTG
>JAOZRQ010000222.1 GCA_029940115.1 Desulfobacterales bacterium | reverse complement strand
CATCAAGCATCCAACATCAAGCATCCAACATCAAGCATCAACCATCCAGCATCAACCATCCAGCATCCAGCATCCAGCACCCAGCATCAAGCATCCAACATCAAGCATCAAGCATCCAACATCAAGCATCCAACATCAAGCATTTAACATCAAGCATCAATTTTCTCAAGGTCTCTTGGGCATCGTCAAAATTGTAATCGCCGATCTGCCGTGTCAGCGTATCCAGTTCCGCTTTATGGTCAACCGTTCCGAGACACTCCCTGAGTTTCTTCAGACAGGCATCTGATTCCACCGGGTCAGCGTTTTGAATGGTCTTTTGGAGCGTTTCAAGATGTTCAAGGAGCATTGACGGGTCCATCTCCATTGGCTCTCTTGGAGGGCCTTCCATTGCAGGGAGTGTGGATGAGACAGCCATCTTGCCGAATGAGGTGATCACCTCTTCGAAGGCACCTTCCACGGTCAGCAAGATATCCGGGATATGTTCCTCGGCCTCGCTTTCCGATGCGTCCTCCAGTGCCTTTGCCGCGTCTCTGAGATCAATGGCCGAGACATTCCCTGCCGCGCCTTTCAAACCATGCGCGTTCAATCTCGCGCCTTCAAAATCCTTCTTCTCAATCAGGTCCCGGAACTCAGGGACAAAATTTCTCTGGGATCGGCAGAAATCCCCGAGTATGTCCACATACAAATCCCATACCCCTCCGAGCCGCTCCAAGGCTTCAGCAATGTTCAACCCGGGGAAATCGGCACTCGGCGCTCGGCACTCGGCACTCGGCTCTCGGCACTCGACTTTCGGCTCTCGGCTCTCGGCACTCGACTTTCGGCTCTCGGCTCTCGGCCCTTGGCCCTTGGCCCCTGGCCCCTCGCCCCTGGCCCCTCGCCCTTGGCCCTTGGCCCCTTTGACATTTTTCCTGAGGGCAATGAACAATTTTTTACGGTCAATCGGCTTGGAGACATAATCATTCATTCCCGCGTCCATGCATTTTTCCCGATCCCCGGACATGGCGTGGGCGGTCATGGCGATGATGGGCAAGGGGCAAGGGGCGATGGGCGATGGGCGATGGGCGATGGGCGATGGGCGATGGGCGATGGGCGATGGGGATTCCCCCTCGCCCCTCGCCGCTTGCCCCTCGCCACTTGCCGCTTGCCCCTCGCCCCTCGCCGCTTGCCCCTCGCCGCCTGCCCCTTGCCCCTCGCCGCTTTCCGCTTGCCCCTCGCCGCTTGCCCCTTGCCCCTCGCCGCTTGCCCCTTGCCCCTCGTCCATCGTCCCTCGCCCCGCCTCCCATTTCCGAATCTCCTCTGTGGCTTCGAATCCGTCCATTTTCGGCATTTGGATATCCATGAACACCGCGTCATATGGTCTTCGCATCACCGCGTCCACCGCTTCGAGACCGTTTTCCGCGGTATCCACGGAAATGCCGGCCATCTCCAGGATTTCAATGGCGACCCGGCGATTGATCGGATGATCCTCGACAAGGAGGACTTGAACCCCAGAAAATTCTTCCGGATAAACGCCGTTGATTCTGTCTGAGATGGAGGGCTGATGATACGGGGAGACGCTTTTGTATCCGAATATCTCCAGAATGGTGTTGAAAAGCTGGGATTGCTTGACCGGTTTGATCAGATAGCTCTCCACCCCCGCCTCCTTGGCGCGTCGGATATCGTCTTCCCGGATGTAGCCGCTGATGATGATGATGGCCGGCGGCTTGGACCGGGCATCCTTCCTGATCTTTACAGACAGGCTGATCCCATCCATGCCAGGCAGCTTGAAGTCTATGAGAATCAGATCAAAGCGGTCTTCCTCAGAGCGATTCTCACATAAGCTGAGGGCCTCCTCCGCGGATTCGGCCGTCTCTGTCTGACATCCAAAGGATTCGAGCAGGCGTCTGATGACCAGTTGGGCCGATGAATTGTCCTCAACCAGAAGGACCTTGAGATTCTTCAGCTGGTCCATCTCCTCCGGTACCCCGACCGAATCCCGGAACAGGGGAACACCTTGGGGGGAGACGAGTTTGAATTTGGCGGTGAAGAAAAAGGAGCTGCCGGCGCCGATTTCGCTCTCCACCCAAATCTCACCCGCCATCATCCTCACAATCCTCTTGCAGATGGCCAAGCCCAAGCCCGTGCCGCCGTACTTTCTGCTGGTGGAGTCGTCGGCCTGGGTGAAAGCGTTGAAGAGCCTCTTCCGGTTTTCCGGGGCAAGGCCGATGCCGGTGTCCCGAACGCAGAAGAGAAGCTCAACCTCATCGGAGGTGATGGAACGGGTTCGGACCGAGATGCAAATCTCCCCCTCATCGGTGAACTTGAACGCGTTGGAGATCAGATTCAGCAGAATCTGACGGAGGCGAAAGGGGTCCGAGATGATCTGGGCAGGCACGTCAAAATCGATGTCCGAAATCAGTTCGGTGTTCTTCTCGGAGATCTTTTCGAAGAAGATGTCGCAGACCTCCTCGATCACCTCACCGATGGCAAAGGGGATGGACTCAAACTCGAGTTTGCCGGCCTCGATCTTGGAGAAGTCAAGGATGTCATTGATCAGGCCCAACAGGGATCTGGCGGAGGTGCGGATGATGTTCAGATATTCCCGCTGCTTGTGGTTCGGATTCGAGATGAAGGCCAGATCGCATGTGGCGATGATGCCGTTCATGGGGGTGCGGATCTCATGGCTCATGTTGGCCAAGAACTCGCTTTTGGAGATGTTGGCCAGCTCAGCGTCCCGGGCCAGCTCATGCGCGTATTTGATCGCCTCCTCCAGCTGGCGGTTGATGTCCTCCGACTGGGCCGTCCGTTCCGCCACCCGCCGCTCGAGGTCCTCATTGAGCCTGTGGAGGGACTCATCGGACGTCTTGCGCTGAATCATCCGCCACATGCCCTGCATCATCAGGGTCAGCTGGCGGACATCCGATTCGTCATAGTCGGTTGCCTTGTTTCCCACGCCCGCGACGATGGCAATCTTCTCCCCCTCAAACACCGGGACGTTCATATGCCGGATGATCGGGATGTGGCCCTCATGATCGCCTTTTCTTGAGAGATCAGACGCGTCATGGTCGTTGGTGATGACCGGTCTGCGCTGTCTGACCGTCTCTCTCCAAAGTCCTGTGTTCTCCACCGGACAAACCGTCGGTTTCTCCCTGACCCGGCATTGGCTCATCGCATTTTCGGACCAGGCGCAGATGGTGAGAGGGGTCTCATCCTCGTTCAGAAAGGCAATGTAGCCGATGTCACTCTTTGTCAGCTCAACCGCCTTTTCCAGGACAAAGGTTCTGATGTCATCTTCCGGGGCATGGCCCATCTGATTCATCTCGAGCAACGTCTCAAGGCGGGATTCCTCAAGGCGCAGGGCATCCTCACTCGCGTTGAGCTCGTTTCTCGTTCTCCTCTCCAGTTCCTCCCGGGCCTTCTGAAGACTCAGGAGAAGCTGATTGAATGCGAGCACAAGTCTGCGGAACTCGTCATGCCTGATGCCCTCATCGCTCAGGAGGCAGTCGGAGGGGGCTTCGGATATCCTCATGGCCTGATCTGCCATGCTCTCAAGGGGAGCGCTCACCTTTCGGACAATCAGAAACGCGACCAAGATCGTCAGGAGAAATATGACGCCACAGACAACGGCAAGCATCGTGACATGAGCGCGCATTTTTTCATGGAGGGGGGCAAGGGATTCGGCGTAAAAGATGCCGGGAAATCCCCTGAGTGACATCATGCTCTCCCCTGGCAGCAGATCCGTGCGTGGGGATGGATGAATGCTGTTGAGCGCGTCAGAGAGATGTTTGCCGGAGATCGGTGTCTGACAGCCCTTTTTCAGGTCTGCGATTTCCGAACCGCTTTTCATGATCAGCCGGGCGTTCCCCTCCTTGCCGAAACTTTCCCAGAACCGCCTGTCCCGGGAGATGTCGTAAATCAGGTATGCGGTCCCGAGACGATTGAGTTTCTTCTGAATGGGAAGGGCGTATAATGAATGAAAGAGGCCATCCCCGAAATTTCGGAATCTGATGCCACTCAGTCCTTTTTTTTCACGAAACGCTTGCAGATGGGGGGCCAAGAACCTGAGATGATCCGGCAATTCAGGGAAAAACCGATTCCCATCCAGTTCCTGGTCTCGCCGCTCACCCCCGATGAAAGACGTCGAGGGCAGGCCTAACCCATCACCCCCCGCGACCAGAAACAAGGCGCCGTCGGAAACGGGGTATTGTTGGTTCACCAGTTCCCGCACCCTGGTCTTCACACCGAGCATCAGATTCACCTGTATGGCGTTGTCCAGGCTCATCTTGTGCAGTTGAGCCTCCATCGCTTCCAAACGAGTCTGAAGGGTCCTGCTGACTTCTTCCTGGTTAATTCGGACTTTGAGACGATGATCATGAGACATGGTTCTGCTCAGAATGCTGTAGAGGCTCCCCGCCATCAGGCTGAAGGACCCTCCCACAAATATCAGCAGCGTCAATGTGAGAAACCTGGAGAATTTTCTGACCACAATACCCCCTTGTGGAACCTGGAAACTGGAAACCTTGTCCCCGACGTCTTTTATCGGGGATGGAAACTGGAAACCTTGTCCCCGACGTCTTTTATCGGGGATGGAAACTGTTATTTCGTTTTATTTATGAATGCATTGAGTTTCGGGCCCAGTTCATCAATTATTTGCTTAGGAACCATGACCAAACAACATCCCGGCCCACGCTCGTCTTGATTGCGATGTCACCGGGGCTTTCGCCTTTCAGAATCTGGACAACCATTTTGCCGGCTTGGTATCCCATGGAATAAAAGTCAACGGCCGCGCCTCCGAAGAGCCCTAGGCGTGTGAATGCATAATTGACGGCTTTTTTGAAACTTGTGTGGTCCATTGAAATATGTCAGGAGCTGTATGAGTCTGTCCTTGGGCGTCTTTCAGGAGCAACGCCGCGGGGTAAATCGCGCCCACTTCCGGGTCAAGGTTTGCCGCATGGATCTCCTCCATATAATTTTCCCAGCAGGTCACCACTCACATCTGCCATTTGCAGGGAAGCGCCTGACCTTCAAGCTCCAATCGGATCTGTCTGCTGATGGCTTGACCGGTGGGGGAGGTGTCCGAAATGATCCTCAATTCCCTCATCTCCGGAAACATTCGGGAATGAACCCGGATCGCGTCCGCGATGTGCAGTTTCTCATAGACGCCTGTGACATTGTGGCCCGGTTTTTCCCTGAAATTCAGAAAAAGGACTTGCCGGCTGTAAACCTCGGGCTGGCCGTTCACCCCTGAAAAGACTATGGCGATTTGGGTGTTTGCAAGCGACAGCCCCACCGTTCGGAACGCGTTGTCATCCAAGGTGACCAGCACATCCGGCTTCCATGTCCCCATTTTTTTCAGGACGATGCGGGCTTGGGCCTCAATCTGTTCGGGTCTGTTGTGTTTCCGTTTGGTATCCATATGATAGACCGCTGTCTCCAGATTCCTGCCCACATGAAACCCCGCCTCTTTCAGGCTTTTCACCGACAAACGCCAGATGCTTCAGGTTCCAGATTCCTGCCCACATGGAAACCCCGCCTCTTTCAGGGCGGCACTGATCCCGTCTTGCTGGGGCTGGCCACAGACATGGTTCGCCTCATAACTGTGAAGGATGAAAACCCGTGGAACAGGCTGGGCCGATCCGGGGAGGCTTCCCAGAAGAGCGGTCACCATGGCAAAACATGTCATTTGCAGGAAGTCTTTCATTTTTCCCCCTTTACTTGGTTGACGTGATGTGCGAATCTGAATGTCGGCTTGAGAGAAGGTTGCCGACAAAAAGTGTCCGTGGATCTGACAAGGATGAAGAAACCCGGTTTCTGATATGGCGCCGCGTTCCCCGACACTTGTCCCCAACGTCTTTTGTCGGGGAAAAGACGTCGGGGAAAAGCATGCCCCGCCGTCTTCCAACGGGGGATGTCGGGGACAAGCATGGAAACCTGATCGCCCATCAAGGCTGAAGCCAAGTTTCTTTGTGCCCTCAGATTTTCAGATCTGCCGAGTATATTATAAAATGGAATTTGTTTCAATGATCAATGCAATCAGAACCGAGAAAGGAAAGCAGATCATTATGAACATAGTCGCCATCATCCCTTCGAGATACGGCTCCACCCGGTTTGAGGGAAAGCCCCTTGCCCTCATTTCAGGGAAGCCGATGATCCAACAGGTTTATGAGAGGGTGAAGCGGGCAGAGGGCATTTCGGACGTCCTTGTCGCGACCGATGACCCGCGGATTTCCGATGCGGTCAAGGGATTCCGCGGAGAGGTGGTCATGACGTCGGGCGAACACATATCCGGAACGGACCGGGTTGCCGAAGCCGTCCGAAAAATGGGACTCAGTCCAGATGACATCGTTGTGAATGTGCAAGGGGATCAGCCGCTTCTTGATCCTCGCTGTGTGGATGAGGTGGTCGCGCCTCTGCAACCCCACATTCGGGATTCGGGATGTGAAATGAGCACACTTGCCTTTCGGATTCTGGACGAAAATGAGATCACCAGTCCCAAAGATGTGAAGGTGGTTTTTGACAACAACGGGATTGCCCTTTATTTCTCCAGGTCGGCCATCCCCCACGGTCGTGACGCCTCGGCCCGTTTTGACACCTACAAGCATCTCGGGGTGTATGCCTATACCCAGCGTTTTCTGAAGATGTTCCGCGCGCTTCCTGAAGGGAGGCTTGAAGCCATTGAAAAGCTGGAGCAACTCCGGGTCATCGAGCATGGCCATAAGATCAGGGTGAAAATCACCGAATATGATTCACCCGAAGTGGATCTGCCGGAAGATATTGGCAGGATTGAAAGATTGATGAGTGAGGCGTGACTTGTGAGGCGTGATGCGTGAGACGTGATGTGATCCCATTTCATAAGTCACGCCTCACAAGTCACGTTTCACGAGTCACGCCTCACAAATCACGTTTCACGCCTCACGAATCACGTTTCACGCCTCACGAATCACAAATCACGTTTCACGCCTCACGAATCACGTTTCACGGATTCTGGCTTCTGGGACGGTTTTCAATTTGCAGCTTTCTCAGATTTATGGTGTTTTTTTTACGGTATTTACACGCTCCTCAATTTTTTTCAATTTTTCCTGAAGTGCCCGGATTTTATTCTGCTTATATCCGAGATTTTCGTTGATCAAAATAAGGTTTTCCTTAAACCGTTTCTCCAAATCTTCAAGCGCGAGATCAAGGGAGGCTTTGCTTGCCTTGTCAGATGAGAGTACGGCAATGTCGGTTTTCAGCCGGTTGATCGCATTCACGGACCCATCTGTTGACAGGGCAGACATCTCGGCCCGCAACGCATCAACCTCCTTCTTTGCCTCATCAACTGTTCCGGCAAGCGTTGTCATCTCCTGCGTGAATTTTTCATCCGCAGACATGTTCTCCGCTCTGGCGCCTTTCATCGCATCCAGTTCATTTTCAAGGCGATCCAAATTGGCCGAGGCATCTTTGAGGGTCTTCAATTCCGCATGAATGGAAGTCACCCTGTTTTCAAGCTGGGTGACCGCACCGATCAGTTTGCCTTTGCCTGTCTCAGATGCCCTGACATTGTTCAGATTTTTCTCCAGCCGATTCAGTCGCTGGGTCAGGGAGGCGGTGGTGCGTTCAAGCGTTGAAAAGGCCTCCTCCATGGAGGTCACCTTTTTCATCAGAGCGGCCTCAAATTCCTCATATTGTGAGGAGAGGGCAGAAAGTTTTTCGCCCGTTCCCTGATAAAACGACTGCACCTCCACGGATCCTGTGCTGCCTGCCCTCTCAAATTTCTGCTCGACATGGAGGTACGCGGCAAGGAGAATGACGCCGATCAGACAGAGCATGAGAAGGGAGAGCATGGTCATCCGCTGACTCAGGGTTTCGACTCGGCGGTTTTCCTTCCATGTCTCCTCCCTTTTTTTGGTCTGAAAAAGGGGATCTGATCTTTCATCATCCTCTTCAATATTGAATTTGAAACCTGAAGCATTGTCATCTTTCATTTCTGTTCTTTCTGTTGACATAAGTGACTGGCCAAAAGTTTTCCGGGATTTTTCTTGGGAGGACAACTCCCACAAACCGCGGATGGACGCGGATGAGTCCGCCGTCTGCGTTCATCTGCGTCCATCTGCGGCTCACAATGGGAAGGTTGTCCCTCATATGCAGACACCTGAAAACATATGGCCAAGTGACCCAAAGAGACTCAGCAGATCCAAAAGAAACCGGGTTTCTTTTCTGAAATTGAGTTTTTTCAAAAAACTGGGTCTCTCTCTACCACAAAAAATGTCAGCTGTCAACAGATCATTTTCATCTCGCCCTGAAGGAAGGCACGGCATGTCCACAATTTTTTGTTGATCTGACGTCAAAACTGTGTCATATCTCCATTTTCATGTTCACAATGAAGGATTCCAAAAGAAATCAAGTTTTTTGAAAAAACCTGGTTTCCTTGAAACATGAAAGTCGCAACTGACAACTTTCACACAAAGGGATCGAACAGCAAACCGTGCCGAGTACAAGCCAAGTTCCCCCATGGTTGCAGGCGTTCCGCTACAGACCGGTGTTGAGCGTGCTCATTCCGGTTTACAATACCGAGCCTGACATCCTCAAACGATGCTTGAACGCTGTGATGAGGCAGGCCTACAAGAAATGGGAGCTCTGCATCGCGGACGACGCCTCCACCCGGGCCGACGTCCGGCTGATTCTCGAAGGCTATGCCAGAAGGTGCGATCGGATCAAGGTGATCTTCTCAGAGAAGAACCAGGGGATTGCGGCGACCATAAACCAGGCGGCCGCCATGGCCTCGGGTGACTATCTCGGGGTGCTGGATCATGATGACGAGCTTCACCCGTTTTTGCTGCTCGAATATGTCATGTTGCTGAACCAGCATCCGGACGCGGATTGTGTCTATTGTGATGAGGACAAGATGGATGAACAGGGGAATTGTTGCCAGCCTTGGTTCAAGTCCGACTGGAACCCGGACCTCTCCCTCTCCTTCAACTATGTCATGCACTTTGTCATGTGCCGCCACAGCCTGTTTGACTCGGTGGGTGGGGTTCGAGAGGCGTATGAGGGGTCCCAGGATTATGACCTTTTGTTGCGAATCGCCGAAAAGACGGACAAGATTTTTCACATCCCCAAAATCCTCTATCACTGGCGCATGGGGCCCCAATCGATTGCCTCAGGCCCCGAGGCGAAGCCTGGCGTCTTTGTCAGCGGAGTGGCCGCGTTGGAGGACGCGTTGCGGCGCCGACATGTCTTGGGACGAGTGACGGACGCGCCGGGTGCTTGGAAAGGCGTTTACAGAGTCAGGCGAAAGATTGCAAAGGTCATGTCCTGTTCTGTGATCTTGGTCTCCCACGGGGATGAGGCCGCGTTCGCCCGTCTGCTCAACAGCATTCTCACCCATGTTCCCCGGAGAAACTTTGAGATTCTGATCTGCACCCATTCATCGGTCCATCTGGAGAGACGCGCATTCTCACATCTGTACAAGGCCGGGATCATCGTCCGGCGAATCGTGTCCGACGGCCCCCGGAGCCTCCCCAAAATGTTCAATGACGCGGCCTCCCATTCATCGGGGGATGTTCTTTTTTTCCTGGATGACACCATGGAATTGATTTCAGCGGAGAGCTGGACATCTCTGCTTGAGCATGTCCAGCGGGAGGAAGTCGGCGCGGTGGGCGGGAAGGTCTTTTACGAGAATGGGCTCATGGAACATGCGGGCGTGATTTTCGGCCCCTTCGGCCTCCTCGGATACGCGCATCGGGCCATCCCTGATGGTTCCGGGTATGCCGGATTGGACCAGATGATCGGCAACTACAGCGCGGTCATGGGTCTCGGGATGATGACCCGCGCGCCGGTCTTCACAGATGCCGGCGGATTTGATGAACAGCTGAGGAATGCCTATTGGGATGCGGATTACTGCCTCAGGCTCAGGGAGAGGGGGTATCTGATGACCTACACGCCGTATGCAAAATTTCACCATCACATCCCGGTGAAGGCGATTCACGAGATGATCGTGGAACCGGAGGCCGGGTATTTCAGAGCCCGATGGCAGCATGTGATTGACGCGGATCCATATTTCAACCCGAATTTTTCCAGATCGCTTGAGGATTTCAGCCAGTACAGCAATCCATAAGTTCGTCACCCCCTTCGGCTTCCGCCGGAACCTGTCCCCGACATTTTTTGTCGGGGATTGCCAAATCCGGCGGCTCGGATTTGCCAATCGTTCGACGGCTCGACTGAGCTCGCCGAAGTCTGAGCTCGCCGAAGTCTGAGCTCACGCCGAAGTCCGAGCCGAGCGAGGGGGTAC